>JACZKF010000447.1 GCA_014860175.1 Desulfuromonadales bacterium
GGAAGCAGTCAAGGGAATGGAGTCGATCCCCTTCCCGGTCCCCGACAGTGTCGAGTTTCGCACCATCGACCCGATCACCGGCCTGCTGGCCCCCGAAGATAGCCCCGGCGCGTATATCGAGGTGTTTGCTCCGGGGACCGCCCCGTCCCGCTACGCCATTGATGAAAAGCCGCAGGCACGAGACTTCTTCCGCCTGGATCTGAACGAAGACTGACCCGCCTCCCAATAATTAGTCATTCGCCGCCTCAATAAAAAAGGTCGCCCCGGGGGGCGGCCTTTTTTCATGCCGGGCTCAGCTCGATTTTTTTACCCCCATCCGAGGGCAGAGGGACAGTACCGGACAGAGTGAACATCGGGGGGTGGGGGCCTTGCAGATTTGTCGACCGTGGAAGATCAGGAGATGGCTGGCATGGGTCCATTTTCCCCGCGGGAGGAGCTGGCAGAGCTCCTGCTCGATCTTCACCGGATCGTTTTGAGCGGTCCAGCCAAGACGGTAAGAGACCCGCCGGACATGGGTATCGACCACCATCCCCGGGACACCAAAGGCGTTCCCCAACACCACATTGGCGGTCTTGCGACCGACCCCGGGGAGTCTGGTCAACGCCTCCATGGTCGCCGGGACCTGGCCACCGTGCTCCTCGAGCAGTGTTTTCCCCATCCCGATCAGGCTCTTCGCCTTAGCCCGGTAAAAGCCGATGGAGCGGATTACTTCGACCAGTTCCTGGAAATCGGCTGTGGCATAAGCTTGGGCGTCCGGGTAGCGGCGAAATAGCTCGGGAGTCACCTGGTTGACCCGCACGTCGGTGCACTGGGCGGAGAGGATGGTCGCCACCAGCAGCTCCAGCGGATTGCCAAAGTCGAGGGCGATCCGGGCCTCCGGGTAGACCTTTTCCAAAACTTCCAGCACTTCTTCCGGTGGCGGGAGATCGGGCATGCAGACTCCTGTTCACAGCTTTCCACAGACTTATCCACAAGGGGGGATCAGCCGGGGGCTGTTTTCATCCTTCCCGTGGTGAGCTGTTCCACCCGCAGGTAGCTACGGGGATCGGTGATCTGGATGGTGAGGATCAGTGGCAGGTGGGAAGAGGCCTGGCGGACCTTGGCCGAACGCAGAATGGAGGAATCGACGACCCGCAGCTCCCCCCGCAGGTAGGCCCGATCTCGCCCCAGTACCGGAAAACAGGAGGGGTAGGTCGCATTCCACAGCGGGCGTCGGGCTTTGCGCAATACCAGGGTCAAATGGAAGTTACCGGCCCCGAGAATAAGATCAGCGAAATCGCCCATCACCAAGGTCGGCCCCCCGACCGAAGCCGCTCCCAACACGTCGGGACCGAGCAGTTTGGCGATCTGTTGGCGTCGGCCGCCGAGATGCGGGGCAAGGCGGAGATTGAACAGATGCAGCCGTTTGCCGGCGAGGTCGGCATCGCCCCGCAGGCAGGCGCCGCCATCGCCAAGGTCGTACTCCTGGATGCCGCGCAAGGGGTAATAGGAGAGGAAGGCATTGGCGCCGCGGCGGGGAAGCCCATAGTGCCGCATCCCCAACCTCTTCGCCAGGGTGGCGAGTTGATCGTCATCGCTGCCGGCATCGATTTCCTGCAAGGCGACGAGATCAGGGGCCCCTTCGGCGATCACCTCTGCGATCCGCCCAAGATCGACACAGCCATCGCCACCGCGGCAATGCTGCACGTTGTATGTCATCACCCGGATGGTGGTCACCTGCCTCCTTTCCCGGGCCATGGCCGTCGTTGGCACCGTCGTGACTTGGGACGGCGCAGGGCAGTTTATTTCGGTTGCCGCCGCACCTTGATTATTACGATCGACTCTGCCGGCAGGTTCTGGAACATGGCACTTTTGCTGACCGTCCTCATTTTACCAAGAGCATCGACGACTTCCAATCCAGAAACGACCCGACCAAAAACGGCGTAGCCATAGCTGGCCGGCTCTTTGCCCCGGTGATCGAGAAAGGTGTTGTCCGCCAGATTGATGAAAAACTGGCTGGTAGCGCTGTCCACCACCGAGGTGCGCGCCATGGCGATGGTCCCGCGCTGATTGCGCAGGCCGTTGCCGGCCTCATTGCGGATCGGCGCCCGCGTCGGCTTGGGCTGCAGATCGGCCGTGTAGCCGCCCCCTTGGATCATGAAACCATCGATTACCCGATGGAAGATCGTCCCGTCGTAATGGCCGGCATCGACATAGGCGAGAAAATTTTTAACACTCTCCGGCGCCTTGTCCGGATCCAGTTCAACGACCACTTCTCCCCGGTTGGTTTCGAGGACGACCCTCTCCGCGGCCATGGCCGACAGGGGCAGCAGAAAAATCAGAAGACAAGTGAGAATGCGCATAGTTTCCTCCGGTTCAGATCCCCTCGGCTTTGAGCTCCCGCAACATCAGTTCGGATACCGCCTGGCGGGCGCTCTTCCCCTGGTAAAGGATGGCATGCATCTGTGCGGTAATCGGCACTTCGACCCCCAGACGCTGGGCCAGCTGATAGGCGGAGAGGGTCGTCTTCACCCCTTCGGCCACCATCTTCATCCCGGTCAGGATCTCTCCCAGGGGACGTCCCCGGCCGAGCTCGATGCCGACGCTACGATTGCGGGAGAGATCGCCGGTGCAGGTAAGAACCAGGTCCCCCATGCCGGCCAGGCCGGCGAAGGTCGCTGGGTTGGCCCCCTTGGCCAGCCCCAGGCGGGTGATTTCGGCCAGACCGCGGGTAATCAGCGCCGCCCGGGTGTTGTGACCAAAACCGAGGCCATCGGCCACCCCAGCGGCCAGGGCGATGACATTTTTCAAGGCGCCGGCCAGCTCTACCCCAATCACGTCATCGTTCGTATAGACCCGAAACAGCTGGCTGCTGAAAGCTTCCTGCACCTGGCGGGCGACAGCCAAATCTGCTGCTGCCGCAACCACCGCGGTCGGCATGGCGGCGGCCACCTCACGGGCGAACGAGGGGCCGGAAAGGCAGGCGATTCGCTCGGCCAAGGGCGCCGGCAAGATCTCCGCCAGCACTTCCGACATGGTCAGCAGAGAGCCGTTTTCGATCCCCTTGGCGGCGGTAACGATCAGGGTATGGTCTTCAATGTCGGGGAGCGCTTGCCGCACTACCCCGCGCATGACCTGGGAAGGGGGAACCAGGACCAGCATCTGCTTGCCCCGGGTCGCCTGCTGCAGATCAGCCGTGAAGGCCAGGTTTTCGGCCAACGCAAAACCGGGCAGATAAAGATCGTTTTCCCGCTGGCGCGGCAGGCGGGCAGCCAGATCGGCCTCGTAGACCCAAAGGGTTACCTGGTGTCCACCTCGGGCCAGCAGGTCGGCCAGAGCGGTCCCCCAGCTGCCGGCGCCGATCACGCCAATATTGATTTTTGATGCTGTCTCAGTCGTCACCGCTGGCTCCATGCTGATCAGATCGCCTTTTTCTTCTTGCGGATGCGTTCTTCGACCTGCTCGATTTTCTTCCCCAGCGCCTCGCCATTGGGGTACTCCCCTTGGAGGGCGAGGAGAATCTCAAGCGCTTCGCGCAGATTGTCCTCCTCTTCCAACACCCCCGCCAAACCAAAGCGGGCCTCCAGGGCATACGGAGTTTGGGGCCAGTTTAGAGCCACCTGGCGAAACGACTTTTCCGCCTCCCGGAGACGTCCCTCCAGCGACCAGCTGACGGCGATCCGATAGGCCACTTCGGGGAGCAGTTCGCTGCCGGGATAGCTTTTGCGAAGACTCTCGAATTCAATCCGGGCCTGCTCAAAATTTTCCAGCCGGAAATAGGCGTCGGCAATTTCGTACAGCAGCCGATCGCTATCCGGGGCGCCGTTATCAATCAATTTCTGGTACGCGATGATCGCCCGGCTGAAGTCGCGCAACCGATATTTGTAAATTTCCGCCACCTGTCTCTGGGCCCGGCGCGATAGCTCGCCGTTAGGATCGTCCTTTTCGACCAGCAGGTAGGCGAGAAGCGCCTCATGATAGCTTTTCAGGTACAGGTTGAGCACCTCCGCAGCCTGGAACAGCGCCTGCGGCGACCAATGAAAGGTCGGGTGGCGATCGTAAATGGTCCGGAAGACCTTGACCGCCTGCTCGTAGTCGCCTTCTTCGACCAGGAGCTCCGCCCGGGCGAAATCTTTCTCCAGCACCTGGTCGAGGTTGGAGACATAGAAGATCAACCCGGCAAACAGAAGAATCAGCAGCAGCAGAGTGCCGGAGACCAGCAGTCTGAACTTCTTAGAGTTCCTCCGCCTCCTCCGGATCTCCTCCATCAACAGCTTCTTCTTCAGCTTCTGTAATTCCATTCTCCTCGTCTTCTTTCTCGGCCAGTCTGGCCACCGCCACGATGCGCTCTCCTGGCTCGAGGACCATCAGGCGCACCCCTTGGGTGTTACGGCCAATTACCGACAGGCCGGCGACCCCCATCCGCAAAACTTTACCGCGATCGGTGATCAACATCAGGTCCGAGTCGTCGTCCACCAGGCGGATATCCATTACCTGACCGTTGCGATCGGAGGTTTTAATGGTGATGATCCCCTTGCCCCCTCGGCTCTGCACCCGGTATTCCTGCAGGTCGGTGCGTTTGCCATAGCCATTTTCGGTCACGGTGAGTACGGTAGCCGCCGTGGAATCGGAAACCACTTCCATGCCGATCAGTTGATCGCCATCGTCCAGCCACATGCCGCGCACCCCCCGCGAGGTGCGCCCCATCGGCCGCACATCGGCTTCCGGAAAGCGGATCGACTTGCCATGGCGGCTGGCGAGCAGGATGTCCATGCTGCCATCGGTGAGGCGGGTGGAGACCAGACGGTCCCCTTCATCGATGGTCAGAGCGATGATCCCCCCGGCCCGGGGATTGGCGTAGGCCAGAAGATCGGTTTTCTTGATCACCCCATAGCGGGTGGCGGTGACGATGTATTTCCCCTCGGTGAACTCCTTTACCGGCAAAATGCTGGTGACGTTTTCGCCTGAGGAGAGCTGCAGCAGGTTAACGATGGCTTTGCCCCGCGAGGCGCGTCCCGCCTGGGGAATTTCATGCACCTTGAGCCAGTAGACCTTCCCCAGGTCGGTGAAGACCATGATGTAGGAGTGCGTCGAGGCAATGAACAGCCGCTCGACGAAATCCTCCTCCTTCGGCCGCATGCCGGTCTTGCCTTTACCGCCGCGGCGCTGCGCCCGGTAGAGGGAGACGGGATTGCGCTTGATATAGCCGGAGTGGGAGACGGTCACCACCATATCCTCTTCGACAATCAGATCTTCGAGGGAGAGGTCGCCGGTGCGGGCGATGATTTCGGTGCGCCGGGGGTTGGCGTATCTCTCCCGGATATCGAGCAGTTCTCCCCGGATGATCTTGAAAATTTCCACTTCGCTGGCCAAAATCTCTTTCAACCGGGCGATCAGAGCCAGCACATCCCGGTACTCGGCCATGATTTTGTCGCGCTCCAGCCCGGTCAGCCGGTGCAGGCGCATCTCAAGGATCGCCTGAGCCTGCAGGTCGGAGAAGGCAAAGCGGCTCATCAGCCGCTCCCGGGCCTCGGCCGGGTTGGCGCTCGACTTGATGATCTGGATCACCTCGTCGAGGTTCTCCAGGGCGATTTTCAGCCCCTCCAGGATATGGGCCCGCGCCTCGGCTTTTTTCAGGTCGAAAATGGTGCGGCGGGTGACGATCTCTTTGCGGTGGTCGATGAATTTGTCGAGGATCTCCCGCAAGGTCATCACCCGCGGCTGACCGGAGACGATGGCCAGCAGGATGATGCCGAAGGAGGACTGCATCGGTGTCATTTTGTAGAGCTGGTTGAGGATCACCTGCGGGACGGTGTCCCTCTTCAGCTCGATGACGATGCGCATCCCTTCCCGGTCCGACTCGTCACGAAGATCGGAGATCCCCTCGATGCGGCGCTCCTTGACCAGGTCGGCGATCTTTTCGATCAGCTTGGCCTTGTTCACCTGGAACGGGATCTCGGTGACGATAATGGCTTCCCGGCCGGTGCGACGGTCTTTTTCCACCAGCGCCCGCGCCCGGGTCTGGATGATCCCGCGGCCGGTGCGGTAAGCCTGGCGGGCTTCTTCCTGCCCCAGCATGAACCCGGCGGTAGGAAAGTCGGGGCCGGGGATCTTCTCCAGCAGCTCTTCGAAATCGATGGTCGGATCGTCGATGATCGCCACCAGGGCGTCGATCACCTCCCCCAGGTTGTGGGGGGGGATCTTGGTCGCCATCCCGACGGCGATCCCTTCCGAACCGTTGACCAGCAGGTTGGGAAACTTGCAGGGGAGGACCAGCGGTTCCTGCAACGACTCGTCGTAGTTGGCGCCAAAATCGACGGTCTCCTTGTCGATATCGGCCAGCAATTCATGGGCCAGGCGGTCCATCCGCACTTCGGTGTAACGCATGGCTGCCGCGTTGTCGCCATCGACCGAGCCGAAGTTCCCCTGGCCGTCGACCAGCGGATGGCGCAGGGAGAACGGTTGCGCCATGCGGACAATGGTGTCGTAAACCGCCGTGTCGCCGTGCGGGTGATATTTACCGATAACATCACCGACCACGCGGGCCGATTTTTTATAGGCCTTATTGTAGTCGTTGCCGAGTTCGTGCATCGCGAACAGCACCCGCCGATGCACCGGTTTGAGCCCGTCGCGCACATCCGGCAACGCCCGGCCGATGATGACGCTCATCGCATAATCCATGTAGGATTTGCGCATCTCGTCTTCGATGCTGACACTTACTTTATTTTGCGGAGATAGCATTCGATTACTCCAGAAGGATAGTTTTGAGTTTTAAAAAATCGAAACTCAAAATTCCCATGCCTGTTCAGTGTTAAATGTCGAGATTGGACACATTCAGAGCGTTATTTTCGATAAACTCTCGCCGCGGTTCAACCTGATCTCCCATGAGCACGGTAAAAATCTCATCGGCGGCCACGGCGTCCTCGATTTTCACCTGCAGCAACACCCGTTTGTCCGGGTCCATGGTGGTCTCCCACAGCTGCTCCGGGTTCATCTCTCCCAGACCCTTGTAGCGCTGAATCGACTGCCCTTTCTTGGCTCGGGCGATGAAAAACTCGAGAATCTCCTGCCGGCTGGAAAGGACCGCTTCCTCTTTCCCCTCGCTCCCGGCAATGGCGTTTTCATCCAGACACAGATCCTCGACCTGCCGGTACGCCTGCAGCAGAAGTTTGTATTCGTGGGAGGAGAGCGCTTCCAGAACCCCCTGGTCGATGCGGGCGCGCAGATTGCCGAAAGTAAAGAGAATCCGCGCCGGGTCGGCCAGCGGCTGGAAATCCGCTTTCGGCTCGATCTCTTTCAGCCGTCGGGCCAGCGGTTCCAAGTCGACCAGATCGGCAAAGCCGTTCTGGATCTTCCCCTCCACGAAGACCCGCAACACTTCCCGATTGACCCCCTTGTGCACCACTTTTTCAAAATGCTCGTTAAACTCCAGAATGTGGCGCAGGGTCGGAATGATCTGCTTGCCGCGCAGCACCCGGCCACTTTTTTCCATCTGGAGGTTGACCCCTTCCACCCCTTCCTCGAGCAGGTGCTCGAGAAGCTGGACATCATCTTTGAGATAGATCTCCTTTTTCCCCCGCTTGATTTTGTAAAGCGGTGGCTGGGCGATGTACAGGTGCCCGCGCTCCACCATCTCCGGCATCTGGCGAAAGAAAAAAGTCAGCAGCAGGGTGCGGATGTGGGAGCCGTCGACATCGGCGTCGGTCATGATGATGATCCGATGGTAGCGCAGCTTACCTATATCGAAGTCTTCCTTACCGATACTGGTCCCCATGGCGGTGATCAGCGTACGTATCTCGTTGGAGGTCAACATCTTGTCAAAACGGGCTTTCTCGACGTTGAGAATTTTCCCCTTAAGAGGCAGGATCGCCTGGTATTTGCGGTCACGCCCCTGTTTGGCGCTGCCGCCGGCGCTGTCACCCTCGACCAGGTAAATTTCGCAGAGGGCAGGATCCTTCTCCTGGCAGTCGGCCAGTTTTCCTGGCAGCGACAACCCATCCAGAGCCCCCTTGCGACGGGTCAGATCGCGGGCCTTGCGGGCCGCCTCGCGAGCCCGGGCCGCCTCGATCCCCTTCTCCAATATCTTGCGGGCAACCTGTGGATTTTCTTCCAGGTAGGTCGCCAGTTTTTCATTGAGCATGGTCTCGACATACCCCTTGACTTCGGAGTTGCCAAGCTTGGTCTTGGTCTGCCCCTCGAACTGTGGTTGGGGAATTTTCACCGAGACGACCGCCGTCAATCCCTCGCGCAGGTCATCACCGGAAATCGCCACTTTGACATTTTTCAGCAGATTGTTGACCGCGGCGTACTGGTTCATGGTCCGGGTGAGGGCCGCCTTGAAGCCGATGAGATGGGTCCCCCCTTCCTGGGTATTGATATTGTTGGCAAAGGAGAAAATCTTCTCGTCGTAGCCGTCGTTGTACTGCATGGCCACTTCGATCTCGACATTTTCCTTGGTGCCGGTCACAAAGATCGGCTGCGAGTGCAGCGGGGTTTTGGCCCGGTTGAGATATTCAACGAAGGAGGCGATCCCCCCTTCATAATGGAAATCGTGACGCTTGTCGGTGCGTTCATCGAGGATGAAAATTCTTATCCCGCCGTTCAGAAACGCCAACTCGCGCAGCCGCTGCGAAAGGGTTTCAAAGGAAACCTCGGTGGTCTCGAAAATTTCCGAGTCGGGCCAGAACGTGATCCGGGTGCCGCGCTTGATCGTTTCCCCCTCTTCTTTCAACGGGGCATCGGGCGCTCCACGCTGGTAAACCTGTCGGTAGACCCGGCCGCCGCGGCGAATCTCCAACTCCAGCCGGCTGGAGAGGGCGTTGACGACCGACACCCCGACCCCATGCAGGCCACCCGAGACCTTGTAACTGTCGCTATCAAACTTGCCTCCGGCGTGCAACACCGTCATGACCACCTCGGCGGCCGATCTTTGCTGCCCGGTGTGCAACTCGGTCGGGATTCCCCGGCCATTATCTTCCACTGTCACCGACCCGTCCAGATGGATGAGTACTGAGATTTCATCACAGTAACCGGCCAGTGCTTCATCGATGGAATTGTCGACGACCTCATAGACCAGGTGGTGCAACCCTTGAATACTGGTTGAACCGATATACATTGCGGGACGTTTGCGAACTGCCGACAGCCCTTCCAGAACTTTGATGCTGTCGGCGCCATATTCCTTGGCCGTTAGATTCATTTTTTCCTCATTCATCTCTGTCATGATGCAAGGTACCTTTTTCCACCCGAAAATAGCGGGCGGTGGAGATTCCGTGCGCGAGCAGGGGCTCGATATCGGTGGTTGTAATAAATACCTGCCCCTGGCGTGCCCGCAGGTAAGAAAAAAAATAGTTCTGCCGGCAGCGGTCGAGTTCGCTGGTCATGTCGTCAAGCAGCAAAACCGGAGGGACCCCGGTGATGTTTTGCAGATCCTCTATCTGTGCGGTTTTGAAGGCGAGCAGAAAAGAACGCAGCTGACCCTGAGAAGCAAACAAGCGCAGCGACCGGCCGAGAAGGCAAAATTCAAGATCATCGCGATGCGGGCCAACCAGCGTCTGCCCCAGCATCTTTTCCCGCTGTTTCGCCCGTTCCAACTCCCCCCGCAGCGAGTCGATCAGATCGGCTTCGGTCCCCCGCCGGTAGCTGATATCGACCTCTTCTTCGCCGCCGGCGATCTGGCGATGCGCCTTTTGCAACAGCGGCAACAAGCGGTCCAGATAACGGCCGCGATCAAGCCGAAGACGGGCTCCAGCGCTGACCAGAGCCTCGGTCCAAGGGGCCAGTTGATCGGCGCCCCTCCCCTCGCGAAGCAGGCGGTTGCGTTGGCGCAGACAGCGATCGTATTCTCTGGCCCGATCAAGGAAAGTCAGGTCAGCCTGAAATACGGCCCGATCGAGCAGCCCTCGCCGACCCGCTGGCCCTCCGCGCAGCAGGGTCACTTCTTCCGGCGAGAACAGCACCGGTCGCAAGTGACCAAAAAAATCAGCGGGGCGGCGCACTTCCTTCCCGTCCACCCGGGCGGCCTTCCCTTGCGGGCCGATGCTCAACTCCACCTGCCGGCGCACCCCACGGTTTTCTATCTCCGCGGCCAGGCGGCAGGTCGTCTCCCCGTGCTGGATCAACTCGTCGTTGCGGGCACCACGGAAACTCTTCAAACTCCCCAGCAGGTGAATTCCTTCCAGCAGATTGGTTTTCCCCTGGGCGTTATTCCCCCAAAAAACATTGAATCCCCCGATAGGAATCAATTCGGTCGGCTCCAGATTGCGGAATTGCCGCAAACTAATGCGGCTTATATTCATCGCTCTCACAGCCGTATACCGAAACTACGGGTGTTGTTTTCGGAATCCGGGTCAAAGCCGCATCGGCATCACCACCGCCAGGAAATCTTCACCATGTTCGGAACGAACCAGACCGGGCGACATATTGTCGCGGATCAAAAACCTTACTTTCGCTTCGTCATGAACCTGCAGAATATCAATCAAATAGCGGGCATTGAAACCGATGGAAATTTCCGGGCCCTGATAGACGATTTCCATATCCTCTCGTGCATCGCCCAGTTCTGGATTGGAAGAGGAGAGTTCCAACAGGGAGGGTTTGAGTACCATCTTCACCCCCCGGGATTTTTCACTGGAGAGAATGGACATTCGGCGCAGGGCATGGAAAAATGGATCCCGTGGGATGTGGGCGGTATGTTCATTGGCATATGGGATGACTCGGTTGTAATCAGGAAAATCACCGTCGACAAGTCTCATCACCATAATAGTCCGATCCCGTACCACCACGGCGTTATTGTCGAGGAATCCCAGCAAAAGGTCCCCTTCACCTTCTTCGGTCATCTTTTTAAGTTCAAAAATCCCCTTGCGCGGAAAGATTACTCCTTTTTGCAATTCAGCACTATGGGAAGCTGTTAAAGGCTTTTGAATTAGAGCCAGGCGATGGCCATCTGTCGCCACTAGACGCAGAAGGGATAGGCCACCTTCGTTTATGGCTTTGAAATAAATACCATTAAGATTGTATTTGCTTTCATCGGTTGACATAGAGAAAGCCGTTTTTTCAATCATCTCTTTTAAAGATGACGCCGAAACAACTATAAATTGTTCTTTATCCGGAGAGGGAAAATAAGGAAATTCCTCTGGAGATAAACCAACGATATTGAAAAGCGCTTTGCCGCAGCGAATTTCAATCCAGCAATTTTCTCTGGATTTAAAAGAAACTTCGCGTTCTGGAAGTTCCTTGATGATCTCGTACAGTTTCTTAGCCGAAACGGTAATTTTACCCGCGGTTTTGACCTCGGCCGGGTAGGAAGATTTCATTCCCACTTCCAGGTCGGTGGCGGTGAGGAATAGTTCCCCGTCAACCGCTTCGAGGAGAACGTTGGAAAGAATAGGGATGGTCGTTCGCTTCTCGACGATTCCCTGCACCCGGGCTAAGCCTCGGAGAAAAACTTCTTTTTCGATCGTGAACTGCATGCGGCCTCCTGTGGGCGGAAACTGCTTCTATTATATTGGTTTTAGCTCTTCAGTAGTAGTAATAATGGCTGTGAATTTGTGAATATGTCGTTCCCGGCGCGGTGCTGGGCGGGCTGGCGGCTGTGGAGAAAAAACCGCCAAAATGTGCCTATTCCAGCCAGACTGTGGATAAAAAAGGGTTACCGCTTTTTGAGGGCCTCTGTCCACCCCACCATCCACAGGCTGTACCCATACCTCAATTGAGAATGGTATTGCGAATCAGGTTAATAGTGGAACGCAATTGATAGTCTTCCTCCAGGCGTTTTTCAATTTTTTTGATGGCATGAATAATGGTCGAATGATCTTTACCACCAAATCTTTCACCCAACTCGGGGTAAGAGGAGGACGTCATCTGACGGGCCAGATACATCGCAATTTGGCGGGGCAAAACCAGGGCTTTCAAACGACGACCGGATTTTATTTCGGAAACTTTGATGTTGTAATGCGAGCCGACGATTTTCTGAATATCTTCGACGGTAATCTCCCGGGCTTTTTCTACCAGAATGTCCTTGAGAACCTCCTTGGCCATGGCCAGCGATACCGGCGTCGAGGTCAAACTGGCATAGGCGCCAATACGTACCAGATAGCCCTCCAACTCTCTTATGTTGCTGGTTACCGAGGTGGCCAGAAAAAGAGTTACCTCTTCCGGCAGGTAAATGCCGTTTTGTTCGGCCTTCATTTTTAAAATGGCCTGTTTCGTCTCCACATCTGGTGGTTGGATATCGGCGATCAGCCCCCATTCAAAACGCGAACGCAGCCGCTCTTCCAAGCCGGGGATCTCTTTTGGAAATTTGTCCGATGTCACCACAATCTGCTTATGCGATTCGTAAAGAGCATTGAAGGTGTGAAAAAACTCTTCCTGCGTCCTTTCCTTGCCCGCGATGAATTGGACATCGTCGATCAGCAGCACATCCATGGAGCGAAACTTGTTGCGGAAGTCGTCCATTTTGGCGTAGCGGAGCGAATTGATCAATTCATTCATGAATTTTTCGGAAGTGTAGTAACAGACGCGGGTCGCCGGATTTCGCAGGGATATGGCATTGCCGATGGCCGTCACCAGGTGGGTTTTACCCAAGCCGACCCCCCCGTAGATGAATAACGGATTATAGGTTGTCGCCGGGTTGTTGGCGACGGCCATGGCGGCGGCATAAGCAAACTGGTTGGAAGAGCCGGAGACGAATTCATCAAAGGTATACTTGCTGTTCAGATTACCCAGACTGTTCCAGTCCCGCGGGGCTGTTTCCCGCGGTTCACTGACCGGGGTGACAGTGGTTCGTGGCGATTCCGCTACCGTCTGGGTCCGCTCGGTGTTTCGCAAGGCCACATTCATCTGAATCCGGTAAGCGACAGCGCCAACGCGCGAGACGGTTTCCTGGATGATTTGCAGGTAGTTGTCGCGGATCCAGTCGTGGACAAAACGGTTGGGAACTTCGATAATAAGCAGGTCTTTCTCCACCCCGACAAAGCGAAGCGCCTTGATCCAGGTGGAAAAATTTTGCGGAGTAAGAACCTGCTCAAGATGAGCCAGGGTTTCTTGCCAGAGTCGAGTCATAGGAGGTGGCGCTTAGGTGACAGAGAGGAGCGGGAGATTCCCCCAAAAATAAACTATCCACAAACTTATTGACAGGTGTGGATAACGGCCAAACCCCTTAAAAATAGGGCCAAAAACCAGGATATTGAGGGTCTCGGAATAGTCGATAAACTAACAGACAGTGATATCTTTTGCAAGGGATTTTTCCCCTAGCAGGAGAAACGCCGGGGATGTCGGGCGCTTCCTCTTGACAGGTTGTGTAAAATATGGTTTAAAGTACGCTTTGTCCAGAGCAGACCAACTAAGGAGTTGCACCGAGTCATGTCAAAAAGAACCTACCAGCCGAGCAAAATTCGTCGCAAGCGCAGCCATGGATTTCGTACGCGGATGCAAACCAAAAATGGACGCAATGTCCTTAAGCGCCGCCGGGCTCGGGGACGGAAAATTCTTTCCGTAACCATTCCCAGCAAGTAACCGATAGCAGTGATGGCTTGTGGGGAAAACGCTTTCCCCTCCGCTTACCGGCTGTTGCGATCGGGAGATTTTCAGCGGGTTCGGGGTACGGGACGCAAGTTCCACACCACTCACTTTGTCGTCTATCTGGTCGGCAACGCTGAGGGGGTGCCCCGCCTTGGCATCACCGCCAGCCGGAAAGTCGGTGGTGCCGTGCAGCGCAATCGGATCAAACGCCTGCTCAGGGAATTTTTCCGTCAGCACCGCGACAAATTTCCCCCCTCCGTCGATATCTCCGTAATTGCCAAAGTGGGAGCGGCGTCACTCGAACTTCGCCAGGTCAGTGCCGAGTTGCATTTCCTAACCACTCTGGCCGAAAGGGGAGGGACATGGTCAACAGGATTTTCATCTCCCTGATTCGCGTCTATCAGCTCTGTCTATCTCCTCTGAAACCCCCAACCTGCCGCTTTTATCCTTCCTGTTCGAGCTACGCTGTCGAGGCTTTACGCCGCTATGGTGCGCTCGTCGGATGTTGGAAAAGCCTCGGTCGGATCTGTCGCTGCCACCCTTTTCACCCTGGCGGTTACGACCCGGTCAAGTGACCCGACCTGTACATACCGGAGACTTTTATGG
>JACZKF010000448.1 GCA_014860175.1 Desulfuromonadales bacterium
GGGGGGGCGGGTTGGCGTCGGTCACCCGCCGTTGGGGAGAAAATCCCTCCGGGAAGATCACGGCGCCGGCGACATCCTTTCCGCCAGGCAGCGGTATCGATCACCGGCGGTCTGTCGGTCTCGGGCCAGAGCTGACAAAAGCCGAAATAGGCAAATCCAAGCAGCATCAGAATCTCGTACATGGGACCTCCTCTTCTGTGTCTTGAGTCTGCCGTCAGAGTGTGACAGAATACGTCAGGTCCTCGGTTTTGGTCTTCGACCATCCCCCTCCGTCAGCGTTGACAAATTCTTTCAAAGTGGGAATAGTCCCGGTCTCGGCATTGACAAAGGCCGGCTAAAATCGTATACAGTATGCAATCCAGAAACCGGGTGCGGCGGCTCGATTCCGGCATTTGCCGGCAATAGGAGGCGCTGTATGCCGTTTTTTTGGCCTTAGCCGGACTTCTTAGCGTCCGTTCATCCTAGTCGCGGCCGCCATTTATCGAGGAGGAGAGAGAAAATGATCGAAGCCTATCTGAAGCAGGAAGAAGAGCGCAATGCGCAGGGGATTCCGCCTCTGCCCCTGACGGCCGACCAGGCCAGGGAAATGGTCAAGCTGCTGCAAAACCCACCCCAGGGGCGGGAGGAATTTCTCCTCAACCTGCTCAGGGAGCGGATCTCTCCCGGGGTCGACCCGGCCGCCGAAGTCAAGGCCGAATTCCTCGGCCAGATCCTCAAAGGGGAGGCCAAATCCCCTCTGGTTTCCAAAATCGAAGCCGTCGAAATCCTCGGCACCATGATGGGCGGCTACAACGTCGCCCCGCTGATCGAGGCGCTGAACGACCCGGAACTGGCCGATGCCGCCGCCAAGGCACTCTCCGGCATCACCCTGGTCTATGATGGCTTTGAGCAAGTGGTCGCCCTGGCCAAGTCGAATGCCGCCGCCAAAAAGGTGCTGCAGTCGTGGGCCGACGCCGAATGGTTCACCCACAAGGCCGGGGTGCCGGAAACCATCAAGGTCAAAGTGTTCAAGGTCGACGGCGAGATCAACACCGACGACTTCTCCCCCGCCGGCGACGCCTGGAGCCGCCCCGATATCCCGCTGCACGCTCTGGCCATGGGCAAGACCCGCTTCCCCAGCGGGCTGAAAACCATCGCCGAGTTCCGCCAGCAGGGATTCCAGGTCGCCTTCGTCGGCGACGTGGTCGGCACCGGTTCTTCCCGCAAATCGGCCTGCAACAGCGTCCTGTGGCACATCGGCAACGACATCCCGGCGGTCCCCAACAAGAAGACCGGCGGCGTCATCATCGGCGGCGTCATCGCCCCGATCTTCTTCAACACCGCCCAGGACTCCGGCGCTCTGCCGCTCAAAGCCGACGTCAGCAAGATGAATACCGGCGATGTCATCGTCATCGACACGGCCAAGGGGGAGATCAAATCCGAAAAAGGTGAACTCCTCTCCACCTTCAGCATCACCCCCAATACCCTGGCCGATGAGTATCGTGCCGGTGGCCGCATCCCGCTGATCATCGGCCGTTCGGTGACCGACAAGGCGCGCGTCGCCCTCGGCCTGCCCGCTACCGACATCTTCACCCTGCCGGTCAACCCGGTGGCCAAACCGGGGCAGGGGTACTCCCTGGCCCAGAAGATGGTCGGCCAGGCCTGCGGCGTCACCGGGGTCCTCCCCGGCACCGCCTGCGAGCCGAAGATGACCACCGTCGGCTCCCAGGACACCACCGGGCCGATGACTGCCGACGAGCTAACCGAACTGGCTTGCCTGAAGTTCCTGGCGCCGATGTTCATGCAGTCGTTCTGCCACACCGCCGCCTATCCGAAGCCGGCCGACGTGAAGATGCACAAGAGCCTGCCGCAGTTCATCGCCGCCCGCGGCGGCGTCGCTCTGCGCCCCGGCGACGGCGTCATTCACAGCTGGCTCAACCGCCTGCTGCTGCCGGACACCGTCGGCACCGGCGGCGACAGCCATACCCGCTTCCCCATCGGCATCAGTTTCCCCGCCGGCTCCGGCCTTGTCGCCTTCGCCGGCGCCATGGGCTTCATGCCGCTCGACATGCCCGAATCGGTGCTGGTGCGGTTCAAAGGGAAGTTCAACCCGGGTATCACCCTGCGCGACGCGGTCAACGCCATCCCTTACTGGGCGATCAAGCAGGGGCTGCTCACGGTGCCGAAGAAGAACAAGAAGAACATCTTCAACGGCCGTATCCTGGAGATGGAGGGGCTCCCCGAGCTCAGCGTCGAGCAGGCTTTCGAGCTGACCGACGCCGCCGCCGAGCGCTCCGCCGCCGCCGGCTGCATCCAGCTCTCCACGGAGAGCGTCGCTACCTACCTGCGCTCCAATATCGCCTTGATGCAGAAGATGATTGCCGAGGGGTACCAGGATCCGCAGACCCTGCAGAAGCGGATCGACGCGGCCACCGAGTGGCTGAAAAAACCGGAGCTGCTGCAGGCCGACAAGAACGCCGAGTACGCGGCGGTGATCGAGATCGACCTGGCCGAAATCACCGAGCCGATCCTCGCCTGCCCCAACGACCCGGACGATGTCAAGCTCCTCTCCGAGGTGGCCGGCACCCAGATCCACGATGTCTTCATTGGCTCCTGCATGACCAACATCGGCCATTTCCGCGCCGCCGCCGAGATCTGGCGGGGCCAGAAGTTCAACCCCAACGTGCGCACCTGGATCTGCCCGCCGACCCGGATGGACCAGGAGAAGCTCAAGGACGAGGCGCTCTTCTCCATCTACAGCGCCATTGGCGCCCGTATCGAGATCGCCGGCTGCTCCCTGTGCATGGGGAACCAGGCCCGCGTCCCGGCCGGGGTGAACATGTTTTCCACCTCCACCCGTAACTTCGATGACCGCATCGGCGACGGCGCCAAGGTCTTCCTCGGCTCCGCCGAACTCGGGGCGGTGATCACCAACATCGGCAAGCTCCCCACTCCGGCGGAATATCTGGCCGTCTACAACGAAAAGGTCGCTCCCAAGGCGGCCCAGATCTACCAGTACCTGCAGTTTGACGAAATGGCCGGGTACAAGAAGTCGGCCTGAAACCTTCGGGCATAAAAAGAGCCGAGCCCCCGTCCCGTACTTCGGACGGGGGCTTCGCTTTGGTGCGCTGACAGCAATGAGGCGAGGGGCGGTTAGCTGCCTTTCAAGGCGGCGTGCTGCGATTTTCTCGGAATCAATTTTTTGTTCTTCCTGATATGATGAAAAAAACGGCACGGTCGGGCGGAGGAGGCTCTGTCGGCCTCCGCCATCTTCCGAACCATCCAAAGGCTGATCATGACTGAAGAGATTGCAACAACTTTTGCCCAACTGAACCTCGCCCCGGCCGTCGCCCAGGTCATTGACGAGGTCGGCTATGAAACCCCATCCCCGATCCAGGCCCGCAGCATCCCGCCGCTGCTGGCCGGGCGCGACCTGCTCGGCCAGGCCCAGACCGGCACCGGCAAAACGGCGGCGTTTGCCTTGCCGCTGCTGAGCCGGCTCGACCTGGCGCTGAAGAAGCCGCAGATCATGGTGTTGACCCCCACCCGCGAGCTGGCGCTGCAGGTGGCCGAGGCGATGCAGACCTACGCCCGCCATCTCCCCGGTTTCCAGGTGCTGCCGGTCTACGGCGGGCAGAATATGGTACAGCAGCTGCGGCAGCTGCAGCGCGGCGTCCATGCCGTGGTCGGCACCCCCGGCCGGATCCAGGACCACCTGCGTCGAGGCACTTTGCAGTTGGGTCAGATCGCCTGCGTCGTCCTCGACGAAGCCGATGAAATGCTGCGCATGGGCTTCGTCGACGAGGTTGAAGAGATTCTCCTGCAGACGCCAGCCGGGCGGCAGACGGCCCTGTTTTCTGCCACCATGCCGCCGGAAGTGCTGAAAGTGGCTCGCCGGCACATGCGCGATCCGGTCGAGATCCGCATCCAGAACAAGACCTCGACCGTCTCCGCCATCAGCCAGCACTACTGGCAGGTCAAGGGGCTGCACAAACTCGACGCCCTCACCCGTATTCTCGAGGCCGAAGAGATCGAGGCGATGCTGATCTTCGTGCGCACCAAGATCGCCACCGTGGAGCTGGCGGAGAAGCTGGAGGCCCGCGGCTTTCCCAGCGCCCCCCTCAACGGCGACATGACTCAGCAGTTGCGGGAGAAGACGGTCGAGCGGTTGAAAAACGGCTCCCTCGATATCGTCATCGCCACCGATGTCGCCGCCCGGGGGCTCGATGTCAAGCGCATCAGCCATGTCGTCAACTACGACATCCCCAACGACACCGAGGCCTACATCCACCGCATCGGCCGTACCGGGCGGGCCGGCCGTGAGGGGAAGGCGATCCTGTTCGTCGCCCCGCGCGAGCGGCGGATGCTGGCCGCCATCGAGCAGGCGACCCGGCAACCGATCGCCCCCATGGTCCTGCCGAGTCGCAAGGATATTACCGACCGCCGCATCGGCCTGTTCAAGGAGCAGATCGCCGAAGCGATGGAGTCGCAGGATCTGGAATTTTTCGAGGAGCTGATCGACAGCTACCAGAGCGAGTACGACGTCGGTCTGCGCCGGATCGCCGCGACTCTCGCCTATCTGCTGCAGAAGGAGAAGCCGCTGCAGGCGGTGGAGGGGTTTGTCGAAGAGATGGTGGAAGCCGAGGATCTCTCCTCGGGAGCCCGCCCGGGGCGGCGGACGCGTGGGGCCGAGAGCGGTCTTCGCAGCTATCGCATCGATGTGGGTCGAGGGCATGGGGTCGAGCCGCGGCACATCGTCGGCGCCATCAGCAATGAGGCCCAGATCAGCGGCCGTGACATCGGCCAGATTCAGATTTTCGACGACTACAGCATCGTCGATCTGCCGGCCGAACTCCCCCCCCCCATCCTGCGCCACTTGCAGGGGGTCTGGATCTGCGGCCAGCGGTCGCAGTTGCGGCCGGCCGGTGAAGAGGGGGGAGCGGAGGGAACAAAACCGAAGCGCCGTCCGCCGGTACGCGAAGGGGGGAAGCGGCCGACGGCCAGGAAAATCCCGCCGCGGGGGCGGGGACCGCACCGGGGCTAAACCGATAATTCAAGCAGGCCACCAGCCGCCAACGCCGGAACACCGGACGGGCGGCTTTTTTTCTGGACGAGTCGCGGGCCGGGTTAGCGCCCCCCCTGGATCATTTGCAGCGACGACTCATTCATCTCGCTGCCGATCGAGAGATAGAGCAC
>JACZKF010000449.1 GCA_014860175.1 Desulfuromonadales bacterium
CGCCTACCATCCCCCTCGACAGCTGGATCTACCCCGCCCTCGACAAACTCGCCGGCCTCGGCCTGGTCGACTCCGCCCTGCAGGGGAGCCGCCCCTTCAGCCGCCTGGAGGCCGCCCGGCTGACCCGGGAAGCCCGCGACCGCGCCGACACCTCCCTGCCTCCCCCCGTCGCCCTGGAGACCCTGCGCCGTCTGGAGCGTGAGCTCGCCGACGCCCTGGCCGACCTGGCGGGGAACGCCGGCAGCACCTTCCGGCCGCTGCGCGAGGCGAGGCTCGACTATCTCTACCAGGAGGGGGCTCCTGCCACCACCCGCGGCACCAACGCCCGCCAGTTCGCCCTCAACGCCAACAACTTCGGCATCGACTACGACGACGGCCACAACGGCCAGCTCACCCTCGCCGGTGACGCCCGCCTCGGCAGCGCCTTGCTCGTCTCGCTGCGCCCCCTGGCGCTGCTCGGCGACGACGGCGAGGCCGACCTGCGCCTCCTCGAGGGGAAGGTCGCCGTCGGCCTCGGCCCGGTGGAGATCTCCGTCGGCCGCCAGGCGCTCTGGTGGGGGCAGGGGCGCAACGGCGCCCTGGTGCTGACCAACAACGCCAAGCCCCTCGACATGCTGCGGATCACCAACCCGACGCCGGCGACGCTCCCCTGGCTGTTCAAGTACCTCGGCCCGATTCGCTTCGACCTCTTCTGGAGCGAGCTGGAGAGCGACCGGGACGACGTTGACGAGCCGTACTTTGCCGGCCTGCGCCTCAACCTCAAACCGGCCCGCTGGCTCGAGCTCGGCGCCTCGCGCACGGTGATGTTCGGCGGCGACGGCATCGACGTCGACTGGTCCGACTTCGTCACCATCCTCGGCGGCAAGAACCTCGAAGGGGGAGACGACACCAGCAACTCCGTCGCCGCCGTCGACGCCCGCCTGCGCCTGCCGTTTCTCTGGGGGGCCGAGCTGTACGGCGAACTGGGGGGGGAAGACGAGGCCGGCGCCTGGATCTCGCGCAAAGCGTGGCTCGGCGGTCTCTACCTGCCGCGCCTCGAACCGTCCGGCCGTCTCAGCCTGCGCCTGGAGCGGGCCGACCTGACGACGATGAACGACGACGGCGACGTCTGGTACCGCCACGGCCTCTACACGTCCGGCTACACCTACGGGAAAAAGATCCTCGGCCACCAGGTCGGCGGCGGCGCCCGCTCCCTCTTCGGCGAGCTCGAACTGCGCCTCCCCGGTGACGTTAATTTGACTCTCGGCGCCGATTACCAGGAACGAGGCCTCAGCCTGCCGGTACAAGAGAAGCATTTTCAACCCTTTGCAGCCCTGGAATGGGCCTTGCATGAGAGATTAACTCTCGCCGCCGGCTACCACTTCGACCGCGTCCGCAACGCCGGGTATGTCGACGGGGCGGAGAGGGAGGATCATTTGGTAAGAGTCGGGGCTGTAGGGAAATTTTGAATTTTGAATTTTGAATTCTGAATTAAAAATCAAAGGCTAATTAGCCGCAGATAAACGCAGATGAACGCAGATTTAATACCGTCTCACGCGAAGCCGCGAAGGACGCGAAGAACTGCCAAACCAAACTTTTTTGGTTTAACCCAGAAATGATCTTCTTAGATTTTCTTCGTGTCCTTCGCGCCTTCGCGTGAAACCGGTTATAGGATTGGCCTTTCGTCGCGTTCGTCGCGTCGTCGCGTGAAACCGAATTTGGCAGTGCAAAGTCAAAGACTATTTAGCCGCAGATGAACGCAGATGAACGCAGATTCTAAACCGTCTCACGCGAAGCCGCGAAGAATGCGAAGAACTGCCAAACCAAATCTTTTGGTTTAGCCAAGAATCAGATCTCCTTAGATTTTCTTCGCGTCCTTCGCGCCTTCGCGTGAAACCGAATTTAGCACTACAAGATCAAGACTTTCCATTTGTGTGTATTCGTGTGCATTCGTGGCTAAATCGCCTTGATCCCCTTTGCGCATCTTTTCGAATTGAAACGGAAACCTGAATGAAGCTTCTCCACCTGTTAACCCTCGCCGCCGCCCTGCTCGCCGCCGGTTGCGCCTCTTACACCGACCTCGCCCCCGGTACCGTCCTCTCCGTCACCGACGCCGCCGTGCTCGAGCGTGAGGCGGTGGCGGTCGAGGCGCCGGCCGAGCTGCCGCCCCCCCCCGAGTACCAGGTCGGCCCCGGCG
>JACZKF010000450.1 GCA_014860175.1 Desulfuromonadales bacterium
CGGCCACGCCGATATCCTGGACGAGGAAGCTGCCTGCCCCGAGGAGGAACATCGCCGCCTCGACGCAACCTTGGAAAAAACCCGCATCCAGACCCTGTTTCTCGAAAAAAGGGTCGCCGAACGCCTCTCCGAGGATGACGCCGCCATCTTCCATACCCATTTGATGATCCTGGAAGATCGCAGCTTCCTCGACAAGATCCGTCGCTATCTGGACCAGGGGGTGAGCGCCTCGCACGCCGTCAAGCGGGTGGTGGGCGAATACATCGAGGCCTTCGGCCGCATGGACGACCCCTATCTGCGTGAGCGGGCCGCCGACATGGAAGATATTGGCCGGCGCCTGCTGGGCAATCTGGCCGGGCAGGAAAACCACGTCCTGCTGCAGTTGAAATCGCCGGGGATTTTGGTCGCCCGGGAAATTCTCCCCTCCGACATGGCCTGCCTCGACCACGAACAGGTCCGGGGTATTGTCACCGAAGTGGGGGAACGCAACTCCCATGCCGTGATCATGGCAAAAAGCCTGGGGATTCCGGCCCTGGTCGGGGTGCGAGGGGTGACCAGGCTGGCCGTTTCGGACAAAAATGCCATCCTCGACGCCAACTCCGGCTGTTTCTATCTCAACCCCACCGTGCGTATCATCGAGGAATATCGGCGACTGGAGGAAGACTGCGGGCGTGAACTGCACCGTCTGGACGAGTTTCGCGACCTGCCGGCCGAAACCCGCGACGGGGTGCGGATCATTCTGCGGGCCAATGTCGGCCTGGTCAGCGACATCGACGTCGCCACCCGAAACGGCGCCGAAGGTGTCGGGCTCTACCGCACCGAATTCCCCTACATGGCCCGCAGCGACTTCCCCGACCGGGAGGACCAGTACCAGCTTTATCGCAAAGTGGTCGAAGGGTTCGCCGGCCATCCGGTGACCATCCGCACCCTCGATATTGGCGGCGACAAAGCGCTCCCCTACTTCACCCCCCCCAAGGAGGACAACCCCTTCATGGGGTGGCGCTCGGTGCGGGTCTCCCTCGATAACCGTGATATCTTCCGCACCCAGATCGAAGCGATTCTGATGGCCGCCACCCACGGTCCGGTCAAGATCCTCTTCCCGATGATCTCCGGCCTCGAGGAGATCGACGCCTGCAAGAAGGTGATGGAAGAGGCCCGCCAGAGCCTGCGCCGGGAAGGGGTCCCCTTCGCCGAAACCGTCCCCTTCGGGGTGATGATCGAAGTCCCGGCGGCCGCCCGCATCGCCTCGATGCTGGCGCCTGAGGTCGATTTTTTTGCCCTCGGAACCAACGACCTGATCCAGTATCTGCTGGCGGCGGACCGCAACAACCCGCTGGTCAACCGCTACTATGACCCCCTGCACCCGGCGGTGCTGCAGGTCCTCAATGAGGTAACCAGGGTGGCCAAGCGTTTCGGCAAAGGGGTGTGCCTGTGCGGCGAGATGGCTTCCGACCCGCTCAACTTCCTGGTTCTGGTCGGCCTGGGGATCCGTGAGTTCTCCATGCCCTCCCCTTTCATCCCCCGCACCAAAGCCTTTTTACGGGATTTCTCCTCCCTCACCGCCCGCAAGGCGGCCCGCGAAGTGCTGGTCATGGGGGAAACCGCGAAAATCAGGTCACACCTGATCAAGATGGTCAAGGAGATCGAGAATATCGCTTGAAGGGGAGTTGCAGGAGGGAGAGAAAACAGGGGCGCCCAACGGGGCGCCCCTAGTCGTTTCGGGCTATTTCTTATGGCAGTCGTTGCACTTGGTGGGACCGCTCTTTTCCTGATGGCACCCCTTGCAGGTGGCGTGGGCCCAGTCCTTGGTCACCTCGAATTTGGCCGGGGTCCCCTGGTGACATTTGGCGCATTCGGCCCGTTTCTGGTGCGCCGCATGGTCAAAGGTGACGTTGCCGTTTTTGGCCTCAAAGACGACAACATCGGCGGCCAAGGCGGGGGCGGCAAAGACGGCGGCGGCGAGCAGGGCAATCAGCAGTTTCTTCATCGGACAGTCCTCCTGGTAGAAGCAGCGGGTCCATTCCCGCTCTCGATTCGATCGGGCGATTCTCAAACGATCTAGCAGAAATTGGTAGTATCACAAGGGTCAAAACGATGTTTTAATCCCCTGGGGGGAGACTGTTTTTTAACATGAAAATTCCCCAGGCGCAAGAAATATGTGACAGCAGCGGTCAACTATGGGCGGGGAGGGGAATGGAGATTAAAGCAGGGAACCGCGCAAAATCAAGGCGGCCAAGGAGAAATAGATGAGTACGCCGAAGACGTCGACCAGGGTAGCGACAAAAGGAGCGGAAGAGGTCGCCGGGTCGGCTCCCAGCCGTTGCATGATGAACGGCAGCATGGAGCCGATGATCGTCCCCCACATGACCACCCCGAGCAGCGCCAGGCCGACGGTCAGGGCGATCCCCAGCGAGTGCTCGCCATACAGGCCGAACATCTGCTCCCAGGCAAGGACTCGCGCCACCCCCAGCCCGCCAAGGATGGCGCCGAGGGCGAGACCGGAGAAGACTTCCCGCCGCATCACCCGCCACCAGTCGTGCAGCCCCAACTCCCGCACCGCCAGGGCGCGGATAACCAGGGTGGCGGCCTGCGAACCGCTGTTGCCACCGCTGGAGATGATCAGCGGGACGAACAGGACGAGGACCACCGCCCGGGCGATCTCCGCTTCGAAGTAGCCCATGGCGGAAGCGGTCAGCAACTCACCGATAAACAGCACCACCAGCCACTTGGCCCGCTTCTGTACCAGCTTTCCCAGAGGGGTACGGATATACGGCTCATCGAGCGCTTCGGTACCGCCGATTTTGTGAAAGTCTTCCGTCGCCTCTTCCTCGGCCACTTCGAGCACATCGTCGACGGTGACGATGCCGATCAGCACGCCGCGGGTGTCGGTGACCGGCAGGGCGATTCGGCCGTAATTGCGAAAGATCGGCACCGCCGCTTCCTGGTCGTCGGTCGCCTTGAGGGCGACGAAGCGGTTGTCCATCAGATCGGCGACCGGCCCCTGCGGGTCGGCGAGGAGAATTTCGCGGATACGCAGATCATCGAGCAGATGCCCGCTCTCGTTCACCACGTAGATAACGTTGAGGGTCTCGCTGTCCTTGCCGAAGAGGCGGATGTGATCGAGGGCCTGCTGCACCGTCCAGGTGGGGTACACCGCCACGTAGTCGGGGGTCATCAACCGCCCGACGCTCTCTTCCGGGTAGCCGAGCAGCGCCAGGGCGACCCGGCGCTCTTCCGGCGCCAGTAACGAGAGGAGGCGTTTCGACACCTCGCCGGGAAGCTCCTCCAGCAAGGCGGTGCGGTCGTCCGGGGAGAGCTCGTTGAGCAGTCGCACCAGGCGGCTCTGCTCTTTGGCCAGCGCCTCGATCAGGCGGGCCTGCTTCTCGTAATCGAGGAACTCGAAGACTTCGGTGGCCAGGTCGCGGGGGAGAAGACGAAAGACGATGACGTCTTTTTCCGACGGCAGGCTTTCGATCAGATCGGCGATTTCCGGCGGCGGCCAATCGGCAAGGCTCGCCCGCAACGCCCGGAAATCGCGCTGTTCGATCAGTTCCTGGATGTCGGGGCCGAGCAGTTGGCCGAGCATGGAGCCCTCCCGCAGATGGTTGCCGCCGCGGAGTCTAGCACTTTCACCGGCCTCTGGCAATTTGATTAACCGGGGCTTTCCCACCCCCCTTCCTGGGCGATTTTGGCCAGCGGCTTGCGGCCGTTGGGTGCCTCCAGTGCCGCTTGGGGGGCTGACAGAGCCGCCGGATCGCCGCGTCGCCCCACCGCCACTGCCGCCATGATGTCGTATTCGGCACGGGGGACTGCCAGCACCTCGAAGGCCAGGTCGAGATCGAAGCCGGCCATGGCGTGGGCGTACAGACCGCGGGCGCGGGCCTGAAGGGCCAGCGACATCCAGGCGGCGCCGGCGTCAAAGGGAGCGTGCCGGTTCGCCTTGCCGGTGGCGGAGAACATCTTGCGGGCCAGGATAAAAAGCAGCAATGGAGCCCGACTGGCCCACAGGCGATTCTTCTCCACCAGCAGGGAGGCAAACCTTTCCCGGTCGGCGGCCGTGACGGCATACAGGAAGTGCCAAGGCTGCTCGTTATAGCAGGAGGGGGCCC
>JACZKF010000451.1 GCA_014860175.1 Desulfuromonadales bacterium
GCTCTCCTCCTCGATGCGCAGCAGCCGCTTGTCGAGCCGCTTCAGCTCGCGCCGCAGCAAGGCGACCATCTCCCCCCGGCCACCGACGGCCGCGCTTTGGGTCGAGGCGTAAAAGCTCTCCACCGCCGCCGAGGGGGAAGCAAACTCCTCCACCGCCGCCAGAGCCAGGGCCGGCAAGGGGAAGGCGGAGAGGACCCGCTTCCGCTCCAACTCGCCGATCAGCGGCTGAAAGTCCCGCGCCAGCCACTGGCGCCGGAAGTCGGCCAGGACCTGCTGCGCCTCGGCGCCGGCCGCCACCCGGGTGGCGAGTTCCCGCGCCATCAGGGGGGACATGGGGCGCACCTCCCTCAGCAGCCAGGCGCGAAAGGAGTGCGGCTCGCCACCTTCGGCGGCCAGGAGGGGGAGCGGGTCGGCAAGGGAGATCCCCGGCAAGGGGTGCGGCAGCTGGTAAGGGAGCCCGGGGAGGAGTTCCCGTCGCCCTACCGGCGCCGCCACCCGTTGCAGCAGATCGATGATCACCCCATCGGCGTCGACCAGCAGCAGATTGCTCTGAGGTCCGGCGAATTCGGCCAGCAGGCGAAGCTCCTCCCCTTGCGTCCCGCGAAAAAGAAGCTCGACGATCCGCTCCTGGGGGAGCTGACGGATCGCCAGCAGGCGGCTCAGCCGGGCCCGCAGCAGCTGGCAGAAGCGCAGGGGATGGGGGGGATTGGGAAGGGAGGTGGCGGTCAGATGCAGGCGCCCTTCCCCGGGGGCCGCGCTCAGCAGCAGCCGCTCCTCCCCTCTTCCGGTCCACAGGCGCAGCAGCACGGTATCGCTCCCCGGCTGATGCACCTTGTTGATCCGCGCCCCGGTCAGCCGCTGCTGCAGCTCAGCCACAATCGCTTCGAGGACAAAAATATCCATGGGAATCCGTTAGGGGGTGGGAAATGCCTGACTGCATCATGCAATGCGTAATATGTAATATGTAATGGGTGATCCAGCCTGACCTCTGGCGTCCCGCTCCGCATCATAGCCCACCTTTGACGTCGGGGACGACGGTTATCTGCCTCGCCCGGCGACGGGCCGTTTTTTCTGTTAATCTTCCGGGGTGAAACCTTGGGGTTTCGCTGCCAACAATTTCTTGACTGCCGAACTACGCCATGCTATCAATTTTCCCTATTTCTTTATCGTTGAATGCCGCCGCAGGAAAGGAGCTTTAACTCATGTCTGAACAGAATTTCTCAGGAATCGGCACCAAGGCGCTGCACGCCGGCCAGGTTCCCGATCCGACCACCAACTCCCGGGCGGTCCCCATTTACCAGACCAGCTCCTATGTGTTCAACTCCTCGGAGCATGCAGCCAATCTCTTCGGCCTGAAGGAGATGGGGAACATCTACACCCGGATCATGAACCCGACCACCGACGTGCTGGAGAAGCGGCTGGCGGCCATGGACGGCGGCGTCGGCGCCCTCGCCCTGGCCTCCGGCTCGGCGGCGGTAACCCTGGCCATTCTCAATCTGGCCAAGGCTGGCGACAACATCATCTCCACCCCTTACCTGTACGGCGGCACCTACAATCTGTTCAATCACACCCTGGCCCGGATGGGGATCAAGGTGAAGTTCGTCAACACCGCCGAGCCGGCGCAGGTGGCCGCCGCCATCGACGACCAGACCCGGGCGATCTTCACCGAGACGATCGGCAACCCGAAGAACAATGTCGATGACTTCAAGGCCCTGGCCGCAGTGGCTCACGAGCGCGGCGTCCCCCTGATCGTCGACAACACAGTGGCGACCCCGGTGCTGTTTCGCCCCATCGAGCATGGGGCCGACATCGTCTGCTATTCGCTGACCAAGTTCATCGGCGGCCACGGCACCAGCATCGGCGGCGCGGTGGTCGACAGCGGCAACTTCAACTGGGGGAACGGCCGTTTCGCCGAGTTCACCACCCCCGATCCGAGCTATCACGGCCTGGTCTACCACGAAGCGCTGGGGAACCTCGCCTATATTCTGAAGATGCGGCTGACCCTGCTGCGCGATCTGGGGCCGTGCCTCTCCCCCTTCAACGCCTTTCTCTTCCTCCAGGGGCTGGAGACGCTGCATGTGCGGATGCCGCGCCACTGCGAAAACGCCCTGAAAGTCGCTCAATTTCTCGAGCAGCATCCGGCCGTCAGCTGGGTCAACTACCCCGGCCTCACCAGCCACCCCGACTACCAGCGGGCCCAGAAGTACCTGCCGGCCGGCCAGGGGGCGATCCTCGGCTTCGGCATCCGCGGCGGCGCGGCCGCCGGGGCCAAGTTCATCGACAACGTCAAACTCGCCAGCCATCTGGCCAACATCGGCGACGCCAAGACGCTGGTGATCCACCCAGCCACCACCACCCACCAGCAGCTGTCGGCCGAACAACAGGTCGCCGCCGGGGTCAGCCCCGATTTCGTGCGGGTTTCGGTGGGGATCGAGGCGATCGAGGACATCCTGGCCGATCTCGACCAGGCGCTGGCCGCCAGCCAGGGGTGAAGCTCTCGCCTCGCATAGTGAATGAAAAGGCGGGCCGCATGGCCCGCCTTTTCATTGCCGGCGGCCGCCGGACAGTGCTATGATGCCCGGCACCCCTCGACGCCCCTTTTGTTAGCACCTGCCGTTGAAAGACCGATGGAATCTCGCTCCGACAGCTCCCTTGCCAAACGCCTGAAGTATCTCTTCGAATACTCCCTCTATC
>JACZKF010000452.1 GCA_014860175.1 Desulfuromonadales bacterium
CCTTCGCCGTCAGGGCTTGCGGTGGCAGTCGCGGCAGCCACGGGGGCCGGCTTCGCGCTCATGATGGCAACCGACGCACTGGCGGTGAAAGGCGTCTTTCAGTTCCGGGGCGTTTTCTTGCGGCCCATGACAGGTGGCGCAACGGGGGGCTGGTTCGATCCCCGTATGATGGCAGGTCTCGCAGGCGATTTTCAGCTGCTGATGCAGGGCGTGGGGGAAAGTGGTCTCGCCCATGCGGGCCGAGAAGGTCACCGTTGCCGGCCCCGCGGGGGGGGCCGCCAGGGCTGCCGCGACCAGGGCGGCGGAGAAGGCGAGAATGGCGATCAGCACTTTCATCTTTTTCCTCCGGGGGGGCAAAGTCAGCGGCAGTAAAGCTGGGGGTGAGCATAGCAGGTCTGCCGAAAAATCCCAACTCCCTTTGACTCTGTGGCTGCAGCTCTCCCGACCGGGAAGGGGTGCTTGACAGTCAGCTTTCGAATGATAAATTTCCCCAACAAACGTGGCGTAGGAGCCACCCAGAGGAGGCAACGAAGTGATTGAGCAGCAGTCCCAAAGCGAGCAGCAATCGGAAAATTACCGTCCCACCGAGGACGAGACCTACATGTGCCCGGGGCATCTCGCCTATTTTCGCCACAAACTCCTGGACTGGCGCCGCCAGGTGCTGCAGGAGTCTCAGGGGGCTCTCGAACGGATCCGCACCGCCCGCAGTCGGGAGGGGGATCTGGTCGATCAGGGGATGGCAGAGTCCGACCTGACGCTCGATTTGGCCAACCGGGAGCGCAGCCGCGTCCTCCTGGAGCAGATCGATGCCGCCCTGGCCCGCATCGAAGACGGGAGCTACGGTTTTTGTGAAGAGACCGGGGAGGAGATCGGCCTGCGCCGTCTGGAGGCCAGACCGCTGGCGACCTTGTCGATCGAAGCCCAGGAACGCCACGAACTTATGGTAAAACGCCATCGCCTGCAGTAAGAGCCGGTGACCCTCTCCTCCAACCCACCAGGGACCTTCCGTTCACCATCGGAGGTCCCTGTTTTTGCCCCCAAAGTTTAGCGGAACTGTTTGAGCTTTCGCTGGTTTGCTGCTATCATTCCAGGGTTCATTAATGCTGGCCGCACTGACCCGAACCCCCGGAACCCATGTACAGCGACTATTTCGACCTGCAGGAACCCCCCTTTTCCATTGCCCCGGACCCGCGCTATCTCTACCTTGGCGAACGGCACCGGGAGGCGCTGGCCCATCTGCTTTACGGCATTGGCGATACCGGCGGCTTTGTCCTGCTGACCGGTGAGGTCGGAACCGGCAAAACCACCGTCTGCCGCTGTCTGCTGGAACAGCTGCCGGCCCAGACGCAGATCGCCTACATCATCAATCCCCGCCTCTCGGCTCTGGAACTGCTGGCCACCATCTGTGACGAACTCGGCATCGTTTACCCGCAGGAGGGGTTGGGGAATAAGCTCCTCATCGATCGCCTGAATGCCTTTCTGCTCGATTCGCACGCCCAGGGACGGCAGACGGTGCTGATCATCGATGAAGCGCAGAATCTCAGCCCCGAAGTCCTGGAACAGGTGCGGCTGCTGACCAATCTGGAAACCAGCCGGCGCAAGCTGCTGCAGATCGTCATGCTGGGGCAGCCCGAGCTGCGGCGACTCCTGGCCCGCCCGGAGCTGCGCCAACTGGCCCAGCGCATTACCGCCCGCTATCATCTCGAGCCGCTCTCCCGCCAGGAGATCGCCGCGTACCTCAGCCACCGCCTGGCCGTCGCGGGTGGCCGTCGCCTTTTGTTTCCGCCACGGCTGATCGGCCAGATCTATGGGCGCACCGGCGGCATCCCCCGACGGATCAACATTCTTTGCGACCGAGCGCTGCTCGGCGCCTACGTCCGGGGGGAGGAGCGGGTCACCGGTCGCATCCTCGGCGAGGCCGCCCGAGAGCTGGCTCTGGAAGGGGGTGGGT
>JACZKF010000453.1 GCA_014860175.1 Desulfuromonadales bacterium
GCTGGCGGGTGAAGAACATCGCTGAGGTGCTGGCGATGAGCGTCGATGCGGCGGCCGACTTCTTCGCCGTGCATCGGCCGGAGCATCACTGTCTGCGCCTGCTGCAGGATGTCGGCCTCGGCTATCTCACCCTCGGCCAGCCGAGTCCCACCCTGTCTGGGGGAGAGGCTCAGCGGATCAAGCTGGTCACCGAACTGGCCAAGGCGAAGACCGTTGCCGGGGGCGATGGCCGCCGGGCCGCAGCGGGGCGTCACCTCTCCCTGCCGACCCTGTATCTCCTCGATGAGCCGACCATCGGGCTGCATATGGCGGATGTGGCCAAGCTGGTGCAGGTGCTGCATCGGTTGGTGGCGGCGGGGCATACGGTGCTGGTGATCGAACACAATCTCGACGTGCTCGCCGAAGTCGACTGGCTGATCGATCTCGGTCCGGAGGGGGGAGAAGAAGGGGGGCTCCTGGTGGCCCAGGGGACACCCGAAGGGGTCGCCAAGAGCCGCAAGGGATCGCATACCGCCCGGTTCCTCGCCGACTTCCTGCGCCAGCGAGGGGCTTCGGGGCCGACGGCCAGGCGAAGCGGAAACAATTCCCCCTGAAGGATGATCTTATCCCGGCCTAAGGTGGCGAAATGCTTTATTGCAGGTATAATGAACTCAAGTGGACCATTATCCCGGCAGCAAGGAAGGTGAATGATGAGAAAACTGATGTCGCTTCTGGTAACCGGAGTCTTGGCTCTTTCCCTCTCCGCCTGTGCCACCGCGCCGAAAAGCGATACGACGCGGGTGAAGTGCCCCGCCTGCGGTTACGAGTTCACCGCACCCATGGGTGGATGAGTAAAAAAGAGTAAGAGCAGGGAGGCCCGGCTGAAAACAGCCGGGCCTCTGCATTTGGAAGGGATGCGCAGCTTAATCGTGCTTCCCTTTTTTGTGCCCTTTGTTCTTGCCGGGATGGTCATCGCCATCGCGGTGGGGGCGGTACGATTCTCCCTTGTAGCGATGCTTGTCTTTCTGGTAGTGGCGGTATTCCTTTTCCCGGTGGTCACGGATCTGGCTCACCTTGTACTTGCGCAGCCCGTACGGGAGGCGGTCACGGACTACGGTCCACGGGCCGTGATAGTTGGGGCCGACATGCCAGCTGCGATCGCGATAACTATAGTAGCGGCCATCAATATAGACGAGATCGTAGGGGACGTCGACGGCGACCCGAAAGCCGAGGGTGGGAGGTACGAGAAATAGCGGCGGTTCGGGGACGATAATCGGCACCGGATGGCCGAGATTGACGTTGATGCTGACATCGCCGGCCAGCGCCGTGCCGCCGAGCGAAGTGGCCAGCACCAATGCTGCCACGATTTTGCAGAGACTCTTCATCGATCTTCCTCCAGGAAAAAGGCCTTTGGTCATTTCAGGCGTTGCCGACCACTGGAGAAGCGATGCAGGAAATCTGCCACCTATTCAACCCCGGTTTTTGTTCGCGCCTCTTTCAGATCTGATCTTTGCGCCGTTTTGACTCCCAGAGTGTGGGGGCTACCTCGGCGCTGTAGCGCTGGACGAATTCTCCCACCTCTGCTTCGGTGAGCGTCAGTTCTTCGCCGTCCAGACTGATCCGCCGATTCTCTTTGGTGACCAGCTGATTGTACAGCCCTTCAGCGGCCTCTCTCCCCCGATGGCACTCTCCGATCAGGCGGGAGACGACATCTTTATGCGTACGGTGGAATTCCATAGTAACCTCCTTCTGCGTAAACTCCTAATTAAACGTGGAAAAGACAGCTGGAGCTTGGCCAGGGGACCGCCGGTTCTCATCGCCCCGGAAAGGTAAAGAGACTGAGAGGCGACGAGGTGCCCCCCATGGGCGCGAATATTGCTGGGCTCATCCCCGGGGGGATAAATTCGGAGTGCTGATGCCCGGTAAAAAATGTGTCCTGCTGGCGGATGATGGTCGCCCTTTTCTGGAGATCATGAGGACCTTTCTGCGGCGCGAGAAAGTCGCGGTGATCGTGGCCGAAAGCGGGGCTGAAGCTCTGGCCCGTGCCCGCAGCCACCGGCCCGACCTGATCGTCCTCGATCTACAGATGCCCGAGATGGACGGGGATGTCTGCTGCCGACGGCTGAAGAGCGATCCGGAGCTGGCCTCGGTGCCGGTGCTGCTGGTCACCGGCGGTAACCTGCGGGAGGAAGCAGAGCGATGCTGGCTGGCCGGTTGCGATGCCGTTATCGCCAAGCCGCTCACCCGTGAAAACTTTCTTACCGCCGTGCGTCGCTTCCTGCATCGGAGCGAGCCGGCGGGACCCCGGGTCCAGATGCGCCTGCCGGTGCGTTACGGTATCGACCGGCATAATGTTCTGCGCCATTATACGGTTAACCTGAGTACGGGTGGTCTGTTTCTCGAGACTCCCATCGTGTTGCCGGTGGAGACTCTGGTCACTTTGGAAATCGCCCTGCCAGCGGCCGAGCAGCCAGTCAGCTGTAAAGGGCGGATCGCCTGGGTGAATGCCCCTGGCAGGCGGGCTAAGCCTGGATATCCTCCGGGGCTCGGCCTCCAGTTCCTCGATCTGGTTCCCCGCGATGCCATGCGGATGCAGCAGTTTGTCCAAGCCGAAAGCGCCGCCCTCCTTTCTTCTCTTTAATATTACCACTTCCCTTGCCTGTGGTCATTTTGCCTCGGTGCTGTCGTGAGATGGCACCACCGGGGCACACTCTCGGTGACCCCCCATTAAGTCCTGAAACTCCTCTCCGGCAGGGGGCCGGGGAGAGCGGTTGCGATTTCCCACCTTTACCGATGGGCGAAGAGTTCGGACCCATGAGAACCAACGGTCGCTGCCCCTCCCGCTGCCGGTGGCATGACCTTTGCTCGAAGTCCTCTGCAAGTTGTTTAACAACCGTCATATTTTATTGGCGCTGGAAAGGAGAAGCCCATGGGAAAAATGCTCAGCCTCTTGGTCGGCATCGCCTGCTTGAGTTATGCTGGCTGCATGATGATCATCGCGCTGGCCAGTACCAGCTGAGGATCGAAACGGATGCTGATTTACGCTGGAATCGATGAAGCGGGCTACGGTCCGATTTTCGGCCCCCTGGTGGTGGCCCGCACGCTCTTTGCCATCGAGGCGGCCAACCCGGAGCAGACACTTCCGTCTCTTTGGCGGCTGTTGCCGACCGCCGTCTGCCGGCTGCCGACCGACCGCCGCGACCGGATTGCCGTCAACGATTCCAAGCGGCTGTATGCGCCACACCTCGGTCTCGATCATCTCGAGCGCGGGGTGCTGGCGTTCCTGCCGGCGTTCGAGGCCGGGGAGGTCAGTCTGGAGCAGCTGCTGCAGCGGCTGGCGCCGCCGGCGAGCGCCTCTTGGCTGGAACACCCCTGCTACGCCGCTGGACCGCTGCCGGTGGTGCCGGTGATGGTCGATGGAGGGCGGCTGGCCAAGGCGCAGGGGCGCTTGCAACGGGCCGCCGACCGCGGCGGCGTGCGGCTGCTGGACGCCAAAGCCGCCGTGGTGCTGGAAGATCGCTTCAACCAGCTGCTGGGAGAGTGCGGCAACAAAGCGCTGGTGGCCTGGAGTCTGGTTGCCGACCACCTGGAGGCGCTCTGGCGCGACTACGGTCACCTGCAGCCGCAGGTGGTCATCGATCGCCAGGGGGGGCGAATCTACTACCGGGAGTTGCTCGCCCGCTGCTTCCCACGGGCGATGCTGGAACTGCTCCATGAGTCGCCCCCCCTCAGTCGCTACCGGCTGGTCGAGGGAAAGCGTTCGTTGCTCGTCAGCGTGCAGGTCCGCAGCGAGCAGGCGCATCTGCCGACGGCCCTCGCCTCGATGCTGGCCAAGTACCTGCGGGAATTGCTGATGCTGCGCTTTCAGGCGTTCTGGCGCCGGCAGGCGCCGCAAGTGCGGCCGACCTGCGGCTACGCCGGTGATGGACGGCGCTTTCTGCGGGAAGTTGAACCGTTTTTTGCCCCTTTGGGGCTCGATCGGGAGCGGTTTGTTCGTTGCCGTTGAGCGGCTGGTCGATGGGGATAAATTTTTTCTGATATTCACCTCTTGTCTCCAACGGTCTGCCGTGGGACAATGAGACGTTTTCCGGCCGGCTCCGCCGGCCGATCCTTTTTCCGGAGACGCGAGGCGCAGATGAACAGAGAAGACGAGGACCGCGAGGAAGCCGGCGAGGAGAGTTTTGCCGAACTGCTGGCCCAGAGTCTGGGCGAGACGAGCAGGCTGGAACCGGGGCAGAAAACCGAGGCGACGGTGGTCAACATTGCCGCCGAATGGATTTTTCTCGACATCGGCCAAAAGGGGGAAGGGGTCATCGACCGCAAGGAGCTGCTTGACGCCGAAGGGACGCTGACGGTGCAGCCCGGCGATCGGATCTCCGCTTATTTCCTCGGCAGCAGCGGCGGCGAAATGCGCTTCACCACCCGGCTCACCGGCAGTGCCGGGCTGGCTCAGCTGGAGGAGGCGTGGCGCAGCGGCATTCCGGTCGAAGGGACGGTGGAGAAAGAGACCAAGGGGGGGTACGAAGTGCGCCTGGCCGGTTCGACCCGCGCCTTTTGTCCTTACTCCCAATCGGGGCAGCGCCGTACCGACCCCCCCGAGCAGTTCATCGGCCGCCACCTGCCGTTTCGCATCACCCAGTATGCCGAGCGCGGGCGCAATATCGTCCTGTCGCATCGGGAGATCGTCGAGGAAGAGCGGCAAAGGCAGCGCGAGGCGCTCAGGGAGACGCTGCGGGAGGGGATGACGGTGCGCGGCACGGTCAGCTCCCTGCAGAAGTTCGGCGCCTTTGTCGACATCGGCGGCGTCGAAGGGCTGATCCCGATGTCCGAACTCGGCTGGGGCCGGGTGGAGAACATCAGTGAGGTGCTGCAGATCGGCCAGGAGGTAGAGGTCACGGTCAAGCAGCTCGACTGGGAGAAGAACCGCATCTCCTTCAGCCTGAAGGAGGCCTCGGCCGACCCCTGGCTGCAGGTGCCGCAGAAGTACCCGGCCGGTTCGGTGCACAACGGCACGGTGGCGCGGCTGACCCCCTTCGGCGCCTTCGTCACTCTGGAGCCGGGGATCGATGGGCTGGTGCACATCTCCCGTCTGGGGGGGGGCAAAAAGCTCAAGCACCCAAAGGAGGCGGTGGCCGAGGGTCAGACGCTTTCGGTGCAGATCGAGAGTGTCGACCGGGAAAGTCGGCGCCTCTCTCTGGTGCCGGCCGGAGGCGGGCTGGAGAGCAAAGAAGCCTCCTCGGACGATTTCCGCCGGCAGGCGCAAGAGGGGGGAAAGTCGATGGGGACCCTGGGCGATCTGCTCAAAGCCAAGCTGCCGGGGAAGAAGAATTAACTTTTCGGCTGATATGCAAGAGCTGCTTGCTTCCTACCAACGCCTGCTGGCGGCCGCCGACGCCTGGTTTGCCCGCTGCCAGCAGGTGCTTGGCGAGCAGGTCCGCTGCACCGCCGGCTGTACCGGCTGCTGCCGGGGGCTGTTCGACATCACTTTACTCGATGCTCTGGCGCTGCAGCAGGCCTTCGACCGCCTTCCAGAGGGGCAGCGAAAGGCGGTGGCGGCCCGGGCCGACCTTCAGATCGCCGCGCTGCAACAAAGGTGGCCGACCTTCGGCCCCCCCTATCTGCTCAATGATCTCCCCCACCGGCAGTGGGAAACCCCCCTGTCGGATGAAACCCCCTGCAGCCTCCTCGGTCCCGACGGGGTCTGCCTGGTTTATGCCGGCCGCCCCCTGACCTGCCGCCTGCATGGCCTCCCCCAAGTGGATCATACCGGTGAAATCTTCGATGAAGAGGGGTGTACCCTCAATCTGCCGGCTGCCGACCCTCTCCGGCGCCCCGAGCTGCGCGGCGAATTTCGCCCCCTGTTCGCCGAAGAGGCCCGCCTGCTGCGCCAACTGGCCGCCCGCCTCGGCCGGCCGGGGGGCGAAATCGACACCTATATCCCCACCGCGCTGTTCATCGACTTTCGCCGGCCTCCCCTCAATATTCACTGGTCATGATGAACAGCGGCTGGCGCACGAAGCTCTCATAGCGGGGCCGCAGCCGCTCGGTGTTGTAGTACTTGTCCACATCGACCACTTTGTGATGGCCGTTGATGACCTCAATGGGGGCCGTGTCGTACACCCCGTTGTGCAGATTTACCAGCCTCCCCGAGGTGTTTGACAGCACCAGATCGAGGGCCATGTTGCCGTAGGCCATCGGGACGATGGAGTCGAGGGCGTCGGGGTCGCCGCTGCGCACCAGGTAGCCGAGGCGCTGACTGATGACATTGATCCGGTGCCCGTTGTTGTATTTGGGCGACAATTCCTTGAGCTTGGCCGCCACTTTGTCGCCGATCCCCCCCAGTTTGCGGTGTCCGTACTGGTCTTTTTCCGCCCCCTCGAACGACATCTCTTCCTCATGCGCCATCCGTGCCCCCTCGGAGATGAGCACCACCGAATATTTGCTCGGGTGGCGGTTGCGGTCGGCGACCATCAACTCGGTCAGCTTTTCCATATCGAAGACATGTTCCGGGATGATACAGCGGTCGGCGGCCCCGGCCATGGTCGGCAGCAGGGCAGTAAAGCCGGCATAGCGGCCGAACACCTCCAGCACCAGGAACCGCTCGTGGGAGCCGGCCGAAGTGCGCAGCTTGTGGGTCAGTTCGATGGTGCGGGTGACGCAGGTGGAAAAGCCGATGCAGTAGTCGGTCCCCGGCACGTCGTTGTCCATCGTCTTGGGGATCGCCACCACCTTGACCCCCTCGTTGTGCAGGCGCCCGGCGTAACTCAGAGTATCGTCGCCGCCGATCGGGATCAGGAAGTCGAGACCGAGAAATTCGATATGGCGCAGCACCTCCGGGGTGACGTCATTGATCTCGGCGTGATATTTGTCGCGCAGGTGGTCGGGAAGATTGGATTTGGGCAGATGGCTCGGCCGGGTGCGCGACGAGTGCAGGAAGGTGCCGCCGGTGCGCCCGGCCCGGTTGACGATCTCCTCGGTAAGCACCTGGAAGTGGGCGCTGTTGTCGGCCTGGGAGTCGGGGTTGAGCTCCACCAACCCCCCCCACCCCCGGCGAATGCCGATGAC
>JACZKF010000454.1 GCA_014860175.1 Desulfuromonadales bacterium
ACTTCCAACTGCGGGTGGTGCAGCGTCTGATGCCCGGCATGAAGAAACATGTGATGTTCAAGGAAATAGAAGAGGACGAAGGCGAGGAGAAAAAAGGCCGGGGCCTGACCGGTCAATTCCTGCGCCTCCGGCAGCACATGCAGCATCCCCACCCCGAGCAGCACGCCGGCGGAATAGGAGACGAGAAAAGCCGAGTTCCCCCGGCTCCACTTCTCCCGCAACAACACCAGGTACATGCCGGCAAAAGTGGCAGCCCCGGCAAACCCTCCAGAAAAAATAACACTGACCCAGCGATCTTCCATGCATGACTCCATCGGCAACGGTGGCGCGAAGTATAGACCTTAATGATGGGTGGCTCAAGGGGAAACCGGGGGCGACCGCTATCTTCCGCTCGACCTCTGGAGCGAGTCGATAGGGGAATATTCAACAGTCGATTTTGAGGATATTCCACAGCCGGCAGATATCACGCCCGGGCCAGCTTCTCGTAAGTGGAGGGAAATACTCCCCTGGTGAGTGTCGGTCTGGTTGGCACGACTCCTGAATAGAGTATTCGCCAAATGTCTCCTGAATAGCAGAACTTTTTCCCGAGGTGCGGATGAAATCGCGAGCTTTCTGGATTGGTACGGTCGTTTTGGGATTGGTGCTGGTGGGTGTAGTCTCCTTTGCGCAACTGCGTCGGGGGGAGTTGGCCCAGGCCGAGCTTTCGGTCGCGCAACTGACGTGCGGCTCCTGTGCCCGCAGCGTGCAACAGGCGCTCCAGGAGTTGCCGGGGGTCGGGAAAGTGGAAGTCAACGTGACTGCCGGCCGCGCCTCGGTGGAGTTCGACCCGCAGCGGGTCGAACCGCTCGCCCTGGCCGACCGGGTCACGGCTGCCGGCTACCCGGCCCAGGTCAAGCAGGTCCTCTCGGTGGCCGAAGTCAAGGCGTTGCGCAACGAGACCGGCAGTCTGGGCGAAAGCTACGTGGCCCGCATCGGCGACCAGTTGGTGAGCCGGGAGGAGTTCATCGCCGAGGTGACCCGGGTACGGGGGGGTGCGCAGGCGGCTGGACAGCCGATAGACGAACTGCAGATCCAGCGCACTGCCTGGCAGCAGATCTTGCAACACGCACTGGTCATGGCCGATGCGGCGCGGGCCGGGGTGGTGGTGCAGCCGGCCGAAGTTGCCGCCGAGGTGGAGCGAATGGGACAGGGGAACAGCGAATTTGCCGCGACCATGTCGGCCCGCTTCGGGGGGGAGGAGAATTTTTTCCGCCTGGTGCGAGACGAGATGACCATCCAACGGCATCTCCAGGAAAATGTGCTGCCGGCCGAAACCGATCCGGCCGGTCGGCAGGCGGCGGTTGACCGGTGGTATCGGGAACTGACCCAGTCCCGGCCGGTAAGTATTTTCGACCCCGCCCTCAAGGCGGCGGTACAGAATAGTGGCGGCTGCAGCTGTTGCGGCTGAACCGATCTGAATAATAAAAGGAGAGCCAAATGGAACGGCAGGACAAAAAGGCCCAGTTTGAAGAAAAAAAGCGCAGTGGTCTGATCCCGCTGCTCGCCCTCGGCCTGGTGCTGGTGGCGACGGCGGCCACCGCCTGGGTTCTGTGGGGGGGGAGCGGCTCGGCCAGGGAAGTGCGGGCGGTCAACGGGCAGATCAGTATCCCGCTGACGGAAGTCAGCGATGGCAAGGCCCACTTCTTTACCTACCGCAGCGGCAGCACCAATGTCGGCTTTTTCGTGCTGAAAAGCGGCGATGGGGTAGTGCGCGCCGCCCTCGACACCTGCGACGTCTGCTACAAAGACAAAAAAGGGTATCGCCAGGAAGGGGAATTCATGATCTGCAACAACTGCGACCAGCAGTTTCGTTCCGACCGGATCAACGAGATTCGCGGCGGCTGCAACCCGGTCCCCCTCGAGCGCACCATTGCCGGTGACCGGCTGCTTCTTTCCGAAGCCGAACTGGTTGGCGGTACCCGCTACTTCCAATAGACATCAACCACCGAGATCAGGGGAGGGGAGTCATCCTCCTCGCGATCTTCCTTGAGGACGCAAGATGAGACTTCGCACCATCGCCTTCAACAACCTGCGTCGACGCAAGGCGCGGATGGCCTTCCTGGTCGCCGGACTCCTGGTCGGCATCGCCACCGTGGTAACCCTGCTGTCGCTGACCTCTGCCTTGACCACCGAGGCCGAGCACAAACTCGACAACTTCGGGGCCAATATCCTGATCACCCCGCAGACCGAAGAGCTCTCCCTCTCCTATGGCGGCATCACCCTCGGTGGCGTGGCCGTCGACCCGCATGAGCTGCGCCAGGCAGATATGGTGCGGATCCGGGAAATTCCCAATGCCCGCAACATCGCCGCCGTCGCCCCCAAAGTGCTGGGGGCGCTGGAGGTGAAGGGGATCAGGGTGATGCTGATGGGGGTCGACCCGGAGGTCGAATTCGGTCTCAAGCGCTGGTGGTCGGTACGGGGTCGGGCGTTGCAGGGCGACGATGAGGTGGTCGCCGGGATTTCGGTGGCCCGCCGCCTCGGCCTGGGGGTCGGCAGTGAGGTCGATCTGCAGGGAGAGCCTTTCGCCGTGACCGGCATTTTGGAGGAGACCAGCTCCCAGGATGACGATCTGTTGATCATCTCCCTGGCGGCGGCCCAGCGGCTGCTTGGCAAAGCCGGTACGGTGTCGCTGGTCGAGGTGGCGGCCTTGTGCGGCGACTGTCCGGTAGAGGAGATGGTGGAGCAGATTGCCGCCGTGCTCCCTGGCGTGAAGGTGGGGGCGATCCAACAGGTGGTGAAGACCCGGATGCACGCCCTCGAGCAGTTTCGCCTCCTGGCTTTTGGGGTGGCCGCGGTGGTGATCCTCATCGGGGCGCTGGTGGTCTTCGTGACCATGATGGGGGCAGTGAACGAGCGGACCCGCGAGATCGGCATTTTTCGCGCCCTCGGTTTTCGCCGCGGGCATGTGGTCTGGCTGATCCTGATGGAGGCTACCTGGGTCAGTCTCCTGTCGGGAGTTCTCGGCTACCTGGCCGGCATGGGGGCGACCTGGGCGATCCTGCCGTGGCTGGCCGAGCATCACCCGCAGCTGGTCTGGAGCTTCCCCCTGGCCGGCGGCTCGATTCTGCTGGCGCTGGTGGTCGGCACCCTGGCTTCCCTCTATCCGGCCCTGCATGCCAGCCGGCTCGATCCGACGGAAGCCCTTCGCGCCTTTTAACTGCAAGTTTTGAGTTCTAAGTTTTGAGTTTTGAGTTCAAGGCAGTTACCTCAAAACTCAGCACTCAAAACTCATAACTGGAGTAATCAATGTCTTTCATTCAAATACACGGTTTAACCAAGGTTTATACAAGCGGCGCCGACCGGGTGGAGGCGCTGAAGGGGGTCGATCTGGCCATCACCGAGGGGACCTTTCTCGGGGTGATGGGGCAGTCCGGCTCGGGCAAGAGCACCCTTCTCGCCATCCTGGGCGGGCTCTGTCACCCGACGGCCGGCAGTGTGCAGGTCGACGGCATTGATCTGTACGCCTTGGGGGGGGAGCGTCTGGCTGATTTCCGTCGTGAATACCTCGGGTTCATCTTCCAGTCGTTCAACCTGGTCCCTTACCTGACCGCGCTGGAAAACGTCATGCTGCCGTTGGCCGTGAAATCGATGCCGACGGCCGAGAAGCGGGAGCGCGCCCGGCAGGTATTGGCCCGGGTCGGCCTGGCCGCGCGGGAACGGCATCTGCCGAACCAGCTGTCGGGGGGAGAGCAGGAGCGGGTGGCCATCGCCCGCGCTTTGGTCAATCGGCCGCCGCTGCTGCTGGCCGATGAGCCGACGGGGAGCCTCGATACCACCACTTCCGAGGAGATCATGACCCTCCTGCAGCAACTCAATGAAGAGGGGCAGACCATCGTGATGGTCACCCACAATCCCGAGAACCGCGCCTGGTTTCACCGGATCGTCTCCCTGCGCGACGGACGGCTCGACACCGACGAAGCGATGGCTCCCCCCAAGGCACAGGCGGTACACGCCTAGAGGCGACGATGATCTTGCTGTTCCTGTTGATCCTGGCTTTTCTCGCCCTGGCTATTCTGGGTGAACTGGAGCGCGGCCAGGTGGGGCCCCCACCGGCTTTGGCTTGCCCCGGCTGTAGCCAGGCAACCGAGGCGGACTGGCTGGTCTGCCCGCGCTGCCGTCGCCTGCTGCAGGAGAGCTGCTGCGGGTGTGGCCGCCAGCGCGGCATCCAACACCTGTTCTGCCCCTGGTGCGGCCGGCGGCGGGAGGAGGGGCGATGAAGCGAACCTTGGGCACCGGGGCGGTACTGCTGCTGCTGGCCGGTGGTGCGACGCTGGCTGTGCTGGCCTATAACACGTGGTCCTACTGCGGCGGCCGCTGCAGTGCTCAGACCTTCTACAATCCGGGGCCGGCCGGTTTCTCCCTTTTCGGTCTGACCCTGATCGCTGCCTTCGGCCTGGCCTGGCTGCGTTGGCGGCGCCAGCAAAGCGAGCGCCGCTGCCGCTGTCGCTGCGGTCAGCAGATGAGCCCGGGGTGGCTTTACTGCAGCCAGTGCGGTACCCCAGTGCCTTCCTGAATCCCCCCTGCCTGGCATCTGCCGGCATCCCGTGGTATCGTTGCTGTTCAACGTCGTAATACCAGAGAACCCAAATGAATATTCAGCATCTGCGAAAATTTCTCGCCCCTGAATTCGTCTTCGGCGTCGGTTCCCGCCACCTGGTCGGCCGGCAGGCCAGAAATCTCGGCGGCCGCAAGGCGCTGGTGGTCACCGACCCTGGCGTCGTCGCTGCCGGTTGGACCCGGGAGGTCTGTGCCAGCTTGGAGGAGGCCGGCATTGTCTATGAAGTCTTTGCCGCCGTCTCGCCCAATCCGCGGGCGGCGGAGGTGATGGCCGGGGCAGAGATCTTTCACGCCACCGGCTGCGACTTCCTGGTGGCGGTGGGGGGGGGGAGCCCCATCGACTGCGCCAAGGGGATCGGCGTCGTCAGCACCGGACAACGCCATATCCTCGAATTCCAGGGGGTAGACGAGGTCCGTGAGGCGATGCCGCCCCTCATCTGTATCCCCACCACCGCCGGCACCGGCGCCGACGTTTCCCAGTTCGCCATCATTGCCGACCCCGCCGAACGGGTGAAGGTCGCCATCGTCAGCGCGGCGGTGGTGCCGAACCTCTCCTTGGTCGATCCGCAGACCCTGACCAGCATGGACCCGTACCTGACCGCCTGCACCGGTCTCGATGCGCTGACCCATGGGATCGAAGCCTTTGTCTCCAGCGCCCATTCGCCGATGACCGATCTGCATGCCCTCGAAGCGATCCGCCTGGTGGCCACCCATCTGGAGACTGCGGTGCGCGAGCCGACCAACCAGGAGGTCCGCTCGCAGCTGATGCTCGGCAGCCTGCATGCCGGCCTCGCTTTTTCCAACGCCATCCTTGGCGCCACCCACGCCATGGCTCATAGCCTGGGCGGTTACCTCGATCTGGCCCACGGGGAATGCAACGCCCTGCTGCTCGATCATGTGGCCGAGTTCAATTTCTCCGCCGCCCCCGAACGTTTCGAGAGGATCGGCGAGGCGCTGGGGCTCGATCTGCGCGGGCTCAACGCCGGCCAGCGGCGCCGGGCGATTCTGGGCCGGTTGCGGGGGTTGAAACAGGCGGTGGGGCTCGGCCGGCATCTGCGGGAGCTGGGGGTGAGCCTCGGCGATGTCGGCTCCCTCAGCCGCAAGGCGCTGCGCGACGCCTGCCTGGTCACCAACCCGCGTCGCGCCGGGCGGCGGGATCTCGAGGTCATCTATGAGGAAGCGCTCTGACGCGGGGGGAAACCAGCTGCTGGAGAAACTGATCGGTTTGGGGGAGCGCTCCTTCCGCAAGAGCCACTACCCCGAGCTGCAGCGGCGCCTCGACCATCTGGAGCGGTTCCGAACCCTACTCGATCATACCCGGGACATCATCCTGCTGGCCCAACTCCCCTCGACCCGCATCGTCGACGGCAACGCCTCTGCCTGCCAGCTGCTCGGCTATCCTCTCCCCGAACTGGAGCAGCTCGGCATCGAGGAGGTTCTCGATCTGGAGGGGGTGCAGTGGCCAGATGAGGGGTGCCTGGAAGACGAGGGGATGCTGGTGTCGGCCATGCGGCGGCGCGACGGCAGCACCTTGCCGGTGGAATTCTCATTGTGCGTCGATGATTTCGGGACCTCTTCCTACCTGGTGGTGGTCGCCCGCGACATCACCGAGCGTCTGAGCCATCAGGAGTTGCTGCGGCACAGCGAGGAACGCTTCCGCTCTGTCTTTCTCTCCGCCGGCATCGGCATGGCGGTCATCACCCCGACCGGGGAGATCCTGCAGGTCAATCCGGCTTTGTGCGGTTTTCTCGGTTATGACGAAGGGGAGCTGCTGCGGCTGCGGGTTTTCGATCTGACCCATCCCGAAGACCTGGAACGGACCCAGACTCTTTACCGGGAAGTTCTCAAGGGGGAGCGCCAGACCATCGATTACGAGAAGCGCTACCTGCGCCGGGACGGTCAGGTGGTGTGGGGGCACGCTACGGTGAGCTGGCTCTACGATCCGCACCAGAGGCCGATCCACTGTGTCGCCCAAATCCAGGACATCACCGAGCGCAAGCGAGCCGAAGAGCTCCTGCGTGAAACCGACCGGATGAAAACCGAGTTCATCTCCACCGCGGCCCACGAGTTTCGCACCCCCCTGACGTCGATTCAGGGGTTCTCCGAGCTGCTTCTCGATGCGACCCTGACGCCCGGACAGCGGCGCGAATTCCTTACCTACATCCACGAGAAGGCGGTCGCCCTCGGGCGGATTGTCGGCGAACTGCTCGATATTGCCCGCATCGAGGCCGGTCATGGGATCGCCCTCAATCTCGTCCCCACCCCGGTCGGTGAGCTGCTCGGGCTAAGTACGGCGCTGATCCAGGCCGACCAGGGACGGCATCGGTTTGTGACCGCCATCACGGGGGAGGAGATCTGTCTGTCGGTCGACCGGGACAAGGTCGGCCAGGTGCTGGAGAACCTGTTCAGCAACGCCATCAAATACTCCCCCCCGGGGACCGTCATCCGCCTGGTCGGTGAGCCGGCCGGTGCCGAGTATCGCGTTTCGCTGTATGACCAGGGGATCGGCATGACCGCCGAGCAGGTAGCGCGGGTATTCGACAAATTCTACCGGGCCGATTTCTCCAACCAGGCGGTTGGCGGCATCGGTCTCGGCATGAGCATCGTCCGCAGCATCGTCGAAGCCCACGGCGGCCGGATCTGGTTGGAC
>JACZKF010000455.1 GCA_014860175.1 Desulfuromonadales bacterium
GCCCGGGGCGGCGCCACCCTCCTGAACAATGCCGCCAGCGCCGGCGCTCCCCGCTGGGCGGCCGGGGATGACTTCCAGGTCGAGGTGCAGTCCGTCTGCGCAGACAACACAGTCACCCCCAATTTCGCCGCCGCCGTGCAACTGACGCCGGAGAGCCCCTTCGCGCCGGCGACCGGCGTCCTCGGCCTGCTGCAGAACGGCGCCTTGGCGGCGACCGACTTCGTCGCCGGCACTGCCACCCGCAGCGACGCGAACTACAGCGAAGTCGGCAATTTCACCCTGCGGGCGCAAACCGCCGACTACCTGGGGACGGGTCCGGTCAGCGGCACCGCCTTGGTCGGCCGCTTCACTCCCCACCATTTCGCGGTCAGTACCTCCACCCCCGAGTTCGGCACTGCCTGTGCGGCCGGAGGGTTCTCCTATCTGGGACAGCCCTTTTCCTACACCGTGCCGCCGGTGATCACCGTAACGGCGTTAAACCGCCAGAACAATCCGACCCGAAACTACACCGGCCCCTGGTGGAAGATCACCAACGCCAGTCTCAGCGGCAAAACCTATACCGCGTTGACGGGGAGTCTCGACATCAGCGCGGCGCCGGCCATCGATCCGGTGATCGTCGACACCGGCAACGGAACCGGCACCCTGACCTTCAGCTCCGGCGCCGGCTTCACCTTTACCCGCGCTCTGCCGCAATCTCCCTTTGATTCCGAAATCGGCCTGGCGATCAACGTCGCCGACAGTGACGGCATCGCTCCCGCAAGCAATCCGGTGCAGTTCGGCGACGCCACTGCCGGCAATGGCATCGCTTTCGATGCCGGCAAGCCGATGCGCTACGGTCGCCTCAATCTGCTCAACGCCTACGGACCCGAGATTCTCCCCCTCCCTCTGCCGCTGCGGGCCGAGTACTACATCGACGCCGCCAGCGGCTGGGGCTCCAACCAACTCGACGTCTGTACCCTCTACGCATCCGCCAATCTCACCCTCGGTCCCGCTTGGGATGGCTTGGGCGCCGGTCCGACCGTCGCCCCCGCGGGGAGTTGGGCGCTTCTGGGTGGAACGGGGGATCAACTGCGATTGAGCGCCCCGGGGAGCGCCGGCAATGTCGGTCTGACTCTGACGGTGCCGCCCTGGCTGCGGCTCGATCTCAATGGCGACGGAGTCTGGCAGGAAAACCCCACCGCCCGCGCCACCTTCGGCATCTACAAGGGGAACCGGCGGCTGATCTACATGCGGGAGGCGTACCGGTGAATTCTATGTCCCGGGGGGCTGCACCCGGGGACGCCCTTGCGATTATGCGTTCCAACGCATAATCGCAAGGGCGTCCCCGATGTGTAATCTGTGATGTGTGATGCATTGGGGCTAAACCGCGGGCGCTGCGCCCCGCACCCCGCCTTACTTCTTTGCTGGCCCAAAGAAGTAAGCAAGAAAGGGCCTTCGCCTGCGGCGGGCATTTCTTCTGCGGTCGGTTCGGGACGGATAGACGCTTTTGCTGCGCCCTCGGCAGCGCTTCGTAGCGCCCCCTCTTCCATTGGAGGCATTGCGGCTACAATGACTCGGTCGCGCTTTGATGTTCCGGGCTGCTGGTTTTGTTGGTTTAAAACCTCGAAACCGATACTTCGAAAACCGATTTCAGATTTTAAACCCAACAACCCGACTGCAGACAAGAACGAATTAGAATTGCCGCCCAAGGCTGCTGACTGTTCCGTTCCAGTGGAGGTGCTACGAAGAACTGTCGATCCATCTCAATCGACGGTCAGCAGACGTACAATCATTGCGACAGTGATGCCGTCCGCAGGACAACGCCCTTTTCTTGCCTACTTCTTTTGGGCGAGCAAAAGAAGTAGGGCGGGGTCCGGGGGTGCAGCCCCCGGGACAAACGCGATGAAACAAATTATCCGCTTTGCCCAGATGGGCATTCCCCTCACTAAACCGCGGGCGCTGCGCCCTGCACCCCGCCCAAGGTAGACCAAGCCGGTCGCCCCCTGCAAATCACCCATCACTAATTACCCACGCCTTCGCCTTCAAGGAAGGGTCGGCCTTGTTCCGCGCAGGTGGACGAACCAGTAGGCGAAGGCGACGAAGATGACGCCGCCGAGGATGTTGCCGAGGGTGACCGGCAGCAGGTTGGCGAAAAAGAAGTTCCCCCAGGTGAGCCCCGGCAGGGGAGTGCCGGCCCCGGGGAGCAGCAGGCCGGCGGGGATGAAGTACATGTTGGCCACCGAGTGCTCGAAGCCGCTGGCGACGAAAGTCATGATCGGGATGTAGCAGGCGAGGATCTTGCCGGTGATGTCACGGGCCGCCACCGCCATGAAGACCGCCAGGCAGACCAGCCAGTTGCAGAGGATCCCCCGGATCAGGGCGGCCTCAAAGGAGAGCTGGCACTTGCCAGCCGCCACGGCGGCGACGTGCTCGGCCATGCCGGGGGTCTGCGGCAGCCCGGAGCGGACCATCAGCC
>JACZKF010000456.1 GCA_014860175.1 Desulfuromonadales bacterium
CCTTCGGTGATGGTGAGGGACCAGGTGATGACCCGTTGCAGCCGTTCGGCCAGGCGGGCGACAAAAGGGGGATCGAGGGCGATAATCGTCAGGTTGCCGAGGGGTGACAGCTTGCCGAGGTGCTGGTCGAGCCACCGGTTCAGGCCGCTGCCGCTGGCGACCAGGATGACCCGCTCGGCATGACGGCTCGCCTTGCGCAGCCGGTCGGGGTCAGGCAGTCCGACTTCGATCCACTCCCGTACCCGCCCGTCCGGCTCTTTTGACCAGAGGTCCGGTTCCTCCCCGGCGGATATCCCCTTGCTGAAATTCAAGTCTTCCCCGTAGCAGAGGGCATAGGCCAGAAGCCGCGCAACCAACCGCTCGCCGGTTTCGGACGGGTGCCGGGCCACCGTCGCTTCGAGGCGCTGGTAAAGGGCACGGTCGAGATCGGAGAGTTCAATGGTGGCACGGTAGATCGTTGCCTGCAGGGCCATGGTCGCTTCCTTCGGAAATAATGTGGATCACCAGGAGAGATGGTAGATTGAAGGACCCCCCCTATCAAGGATGATCTCGTGACCCCTGTCGAAATTGTCGGTTACAGCGCCGCCTGCCTGACCACCGCCGCCTTTTTGCCGCAGGCGGTCAAGTCGATCCGGCACAAGGACACCCGCTCCCTCTCCCTCGGGATGTATGTCCTCTTCACCCTCGGCATTTGTCTCTGGCTGGCGTACGGGATTCTCAAGGAGGACGGGGCGATCATCGCCGCCAATGGCGTGACGCTGATTATCTCCCTGACCATTTTGAGCATCAAGATCCGCTATGATGTCCTCCCCCGTCGGTGAAAAGGGGACGCACCAGGGAGCCGTTTATGGCTCGGTCGGATCGGCCGGTGGGAGGGGGGAGGCGAGCGTTTCGGAATCGTCGGCCAGGGGGTCGGCGAACTCCTCCCCCGGCCCCTCGAAGCTGATCCGGCCGAGAAGGCCGGCGCGCAGCTCGCGCAGGAACAGTTCGGCTGTCCGGTGCAGGTCGATGTCGCCGCCGGTGGCCAGACAGCCGCGGCGGCGGCCGATCTCCTCCAGGATCGCGGTCGCCGTCTCCGGCAGGCTCTCCAGGCGGTAACGGGCGGCGATCTGCTGCGGGTAGCGCTCGGCCATGAACGTGGCGGCGAAGAGGGCGACGTCCGTATAGTCGAGGGCGTTCTCACCGATGGCGCCGCTGGCGGCCAGGCGATAGGCGTGGGTCTGGTTGCGCATGTCGGGCCAGAGAAGTCCCGGCGTGTCGTGCAGGAAGATGCCGTTGCGCAGGTCGATCTGCTGCTGGCAGGTGGTGATCGCCGGCTTGTCCCCGACTCTGGCCATGCGCTTGCCGGCCAAGGTGTTGATCAGCGTCGATTTGCCGACATTGGGGATGCCGATGATCATCGCCCGCAGCGGTTTGCCTGGCTTGGCCCGGTGCGGAGCCAGCCGGCGGCAGAGCTTGGCTATCATCCCCGTCTCCTGCCGGTTCTTTGCCTGCAGCGGCAAAGCCCGCACTCCCGAATGCTGCTCCAGGTGACGCACCCATTCCTTGGTCACCGCCGGATCGGCAAGATCATGCTTGTTGAGAATCTTGATCCACGGCTTGTCGCGGCGCAGCTCCTGCAGCACCGGATTGGCACTGGAGGCGGGGAGGCGGGCATCGAGAACTTCGATGACCACATCGAAGCCCTGAATCACCTCGGCGATCTCCCGCCGTGCCTTGCTCATGTGACCTGGGTACCATTCTATGGCCATCTGGATATTGTCCCTTGCATTAAGTCTCAGATCATCCGTCGGTAAGGGGTCATCGTAGCAGAAAAGCGGGGGAAATGCAGCCCTTAGGATCGGCCTCGGAATCCCGTCTCTCCGGCCTGGCCGAGGGGTCGGGCAACAGTGATTAAAATTTGTCGGCCGGATACCCAAAGGGCTCTGCCTCTGATACAGTTGTATTATCATTAATCCGGAGGAATCCCATGCGAAGAACAGTTTTGATTGTTGGTCTGCTGCTCCTGGCGAGTCTCGCCACCGCCGCTGAACCCGAGAAAAGGTCGGTGGTGGCGGCGATCGATGCCGATGGCGTCCAGCGGGTGGAAGTGATTGGCGGTGGCTACTTCTACGATCCCTACCGGATCCAGGTGCAGGTCAACGTCCCGGTGGAACTGACGGTCGTCAAGGCCAAAGGGATGGTCCCCCACAACATCGTCATGCGGGCTCCCGAGGCGGGGATCGACTTCGACGAGGAGATGAAGACGGCGCCGAAGATCATCCGCTTCACGCCGACCCGTGCAGGAACCTATCCTTTTTACTGCAGCAAGAAGCTGCTGTTTCTCGAAAGCCATCAGGAGAAGGGGATGGAAGGGGTGCTCGAGGTCGTGGAGTAGGCGGTCGCTCCGGATCGCGGTCAGACGCCGGGGACGACCGGGATTTTGAACACCACCTTCTTCACCGCCTCGGCCTGGTCGTCGAGGCGGATCATCGGCATGTGACCATCGTCGGGAAAGAAGATGGCGAAAGAGCCTGGGGCGAAGGTGAGAAAGTCGGTCTCCCCGGTCAGGACGAGGAAATCCTTCTCCTCGTCATAGGGGAGTTCGCGGCCAGCATCGCGGCTGCAGAAACCGACCGCTTCGCGGCCGCTCAGCAGCAGTTGAATGTCGATGTAGCGGCGGTGGCATTCGATGAAACAGTCCTCCAACGGACGCGTCTGGTACTCGCTGACCAAGGCAAAGGCCCCCTGCGTATCGACCTCGTAGCGGCCGGGGGAGAGTCCCTCGGCCCTATGGCTTTGCAAAAAGGCGTAAACGGCGGCGAACTGCGGGTGCAGTGGCAGATACATGGAAAGATTACTCAACCGATCGAATACCATCTACGGGGCTCCGAAAGCAGGGGAGGAGTCCGGTATTCAACCCGGTTGCCGACGAACTGTCAAGCAAACTCGTCACTTCTTTCCCTGCCGCGAGCTGCCACGACTGTTGAGGCTGACTCCGGCTACTCTTCCCAGTAGGGGGCGACGCCGAAGTATTCGGCCAGGCCGCGGTGATAGTCTTCCGGGTTCTGCCCCGGAGCCGGAGCGGGGGCGTCGGCCAGCTGCTTTTCATCCACGTTGAGAATGATCTGCTCATTTTCGATCTGCAGGGCGTTCACCGGCACCAGCCGCAGATCCTCCTCCGCCATTTCTCCCCCCGTATCGACCAGGGCATAGGCGACTTTACCGACACTGGTATCCATGAGGAAGTTGACGATCTCTCCCAGCGCGACCCCCTGCGGGTTCCTGATCGTCAGCCGCTCGGCGACTTCTGCTTCACCTCCCCGGGAGGTGATCTCATCCTCGCAGGGGGCAGACGGCCCGAATGCAACCTGCACCACCCTGCAATCGGCGGCCAAAACCGCCGGGGCCCCCGTCACACTTAGGATGAAAACGAAAAGAAGTGCTGCTGTCTTCATAGGTTTCTCCTTCCTGACACCTGGTGCTTAAACCCTACCCCGTCCCGACGAGATGTCAAAACAGGGTGCACCAGGCATCAGTAAAGAGCCCTAGGGAGAACAGAAAAAGAGCTGGGCGGGGAGGATGTTGAGCGGTTCGAAGCTGCGCACGACGGTGGAGAAGGTCTGGCGCAGGGAAGGGAGGACCTTGGGCGAGAACTGATAGACCAGCAGCGCTCCGTCCGGTTGCAAAACCTCACGGGTGGTCTGCAGGATCTCCCGGCGGGTCGGCTCCGGCAAGGTGCTGAAGGGGATACCGGAGATCACGTAATCGGGGCGCTCCCCACCCTGTTCGATCCATCCCATGACCCCCGCCGCCGAACCGTGAACTACCCGCAGTCGCTCATCGGGAATCGTCTGGCGCAAAAAGGTGACGAACTCCGGATTGGTTTCGAACACGATCAGCACCGCATCCGGGTGCATCCGGCGCAGCACCTCGCGGGTAATGGTACCCACCCCCGGCCCGTATTCGACGACCACTTTGGCCCTTGCCCAGTCGATCTGCCGCAGCAGACGCCGGACGAGAAAGGTCGAACTCGGGATCAACGACCCGAGCATTTTCGGATGCCGCAAGAAGTTTCTGGCGAACAAAAGATGTTCCTGGCGGGAAGAGATCAGCATTTTCATCTCCTGGAGAACTCGATTTTTTTGCCGGCGGCAGGCCTACTTGCGCCATCAGCTACTAGCATAGCCGATATTTTCCCGCTGCAAAGTCGATGATGTTTAGGTGGGAGAAAAGGCAGACAGACAAGGTACAGTCGGTCCGGGTCCGTTCGGGCGCGAGCCGGCGGCAAGATTCAGAAGGCGAACAGGCGTCGTGGCTGGCGCCGGTGAGCCGCCGCCCTGGTGACTGCCCGGTGCACCATCTCGGCGGCGGCCGTCCAGGCGATGTGATTTCCCAGCTCTTTGACGTTCGGCTGCCAGGGGATTTTGCGCAGCCGCGGCGAAACTCCGAGCAAAGGGGCCATGGTGCCGTCACAGGCGAAAAAAAACGGGACGGCAAACGGGAGGCCGGCCCAGCGCGAGAGGCGGGGGACTCGGGTCCGAAGCTGGCCGTAGATGGTCCCCCAGACCAGACCATAGGCGACATTGAAGACCATCCGGGCGCGCCGTTCCCCGGTCTTGCTGAGTTTTTTTCCCAGGAGTTTGCGGGCGAAGTAGGGGCCGGCGAGGACATGGGCAGGGGCTTTGCGCACCCGCCGGTCGCGCCTTTTCTGCTCAGCGCTGACGAAACGGTCGAGCCACCGGTCGACCTGCCCGGCCACCCCGCCGGCGACCAGTCCGGCAGCCGCGCCGGTCAGGAGCAAAGAGGGAGCCGCCGGGCGCTTCGACAGGGGAGAGATTCTGTACATGGTCGGCCTCCATGGGTTGGGTTTAGCCCGGCACTGGTTTGCCGGGATGTTCCAAACGTACCAGAGG
>JACZKF010000457.1 GCA_014860175.1 Desulfuromonadales bacterium
GGGGGTGGGTTTCGCCCCTGGGTCGTTTTTATCAAACCCTATTTGCAATTGACTCTCTTTCGCCTCGCTGCTATATTTTCGGCCTGCTAAATCTTTTTATTCTTGCTGAAATCGTGTGGCAGCACCAACCACTGTTACTCCCCGCGGCGGGTTTAGCGCTCCCGGGTTCACCTAGGATTTTTTTATGGATCAGCAGCCGACGAAATTGCAGCAAGGGCTGGTGCAGGTCTATACCGGCAACGGCAAGGGGAAGACGACCGCCTCCCTTGGGCTGGCATTCCGGGCCGCCGGACATGGGTTGCGGGTCTACGTCATGCAATTCATGAAGGGGAGCACGGTTTACGGCGAACTGGCGTCGGCGCGACGCATGGCCCCCGAGCTGACAATCGAGCAGGTCGGGCGCGATACCTTCGTCTCGCGCAGCCACCCCGACCCGCAGGACGTCCAGTACGCCCGCGACGGTTTCGACCGGGCCAAAGCCCTGGTCCTCTCCGGCGACTACGATCTGGTGGTCCTCGACGAACTCAACTGTGCCGTCGATTTCGGCCTGCTGCCGCTGGCGGAGGTCAAGGCTCTGATCGAGGCCAAACCGCCTCACACCGAGCTGGTCCTGACCGGCCGTGGCGCCCATCCGGAGATCATCGAACTGGCCGATCTGGTCACCGAAATGCGCGAGATCAAGCACTACTACAACTCCGGCCAGCACGCGCGCACAGGCATAGAATCTTAGAGAGTGGTGATTCCTACCCCTCCCTACTTCCAGAAAAAAGGAGCACATGCAATGTCTGATAGAAAACTGCGACTGCTGGTGGCCAAGCCTGGGCTGGACGGGCATGACCGGGGGGCGAAGATCGTGGCGCGCGCTTTTCGCGACGCCGGTTTCGAGGTCATCTACACCGGGCTGCGCCAGACCCCGGAGCAGATCGTCAACACCGCCATCCAGGAAGATGTCGATGCGGTGACTCTCTCCATCCTCTCCGGCGCTCACAACTCCCTGTTTCCCCGGGTCATCGAGTTGCTGAGAGAAAAGGGTGCCGGTGACATCCCGGTCTTCGGCGGTGGCATCATCCCCGAAGATGACATCCCCGGCCTCAAGGAGGCGGGTGTGATGGAGATTTTCACCCCCGGCGCCAGCACCGAGTTCATCAACAACTGGGTCCGGGAAAATATCCGGCCCAGGGCTTAAGAGATTTTGATTTCGAGACTTCCAAAGGGGGCGCACGGTGTGCGCCCTTTCTGTCGTGAGCAGAGATCGGCGCCGCAGGAATGGAGAGGGTGCAACCGATGACTTTCGATCTGACGCCCGAACAGCTCGGTTTTCGCGATCGACTGCGGCGGCTGGCCGCCGATGTGGTGGCTCCGGGGGCCGGCCAGCGGGATCAGGAGCAACGGTTCCCGACGGAGGTGATCACCCGACTGGCCGGCGAAGGGCTGCTCGGTGTCACGGTGCCGGTTGCCTGCGGCGGGCTTGGCCTCGACCCGCTCAGTTTCGCCCTGGCGATCGAGGAAGTCGCCCGCCAGGACGGTTCCGTTGCCCTTATTCTCGCCTCGCACAACTCCCTGGCCTGCGGCCACCTGCTGCTGGCCGGAACGCCGGAGCAGCAGCGGCGCTGGCTGCCGGAACTGGCCAGCGGCCGTCGGCTCGGGGCCTGGGCTCTGGCCGAAGCGGAAAGCGGCAGTGATGCCGCGGCAATGAAGACCCAGGCCGAGCGGGCTACCGGCGGCTGGCGGCTCAATGGGGTGAAGATGTTCGTCACCCAGGGGACGACCGCCGGTCTCTACATCGTTCTCGCCCGTACCGCCGCTGAAGCCAAGAAGCCACACGGTATCAGCGCTTTTTTGCTCGAGGCGGGGACCCCCGGCCTGCAACCGGGAAGGCCGCTGAGTAAGTTCGGCTGCCGCGCCTCCGACACCGCGACTCTGGTTCTGCGCGACGTGGTGGTACCGGAAGAAAATCTCCTCGGCCGGGAAGGGGAGGGGTTTTTTGCCGCCAAGCAGCTGCTCGACCATGGGCGGATCGGCATCGCCGCCATGGCCGTCGGCCTGGCCCGTGCCTGCCTGGAAGACGCGGTCGGCTACGCCGGCAAGCGGCAGCAGTTCGGTCAGCCGCTGGGCAAATTTCAGGCGATCCAGTGGATGCTGGCCGACATGGGGACGGAACTCGAGGCGGCCCGCCTGCTGGTCCACCGGGCCGCCGTTCTCCAAGGGGCCGGCCGCCCCTGCTCCCGCGAGTCGGCCATGGCCAAACTCTTCGCCTCCGAAGCCGCCAGCCGCGCCGCCAACAAAGCGCTGCAGATCCACGGCGGCTACGGCTACTTGAGCAGCCTGCCGGTTGAACGCTACCTGCGCGACGCCAAGCTGTGCGAAATCGGCGAAGGGACCAGTGAGATACAGCGGATGGTCATAGCAAAATCAATTTTGAATTCTTAAATTTGAATGTTGAATTAAATTCAAAATACAGAATTCAAAATTCAAAATTGAGGTTGTAATGTCTTTCTCGGAAAAAATCCTTCAAGGTGATATCCGTTCCGCAGCGCGGTTGATGCGCGATATCGATGATGGGCGAGCGAGTGCGACGGAGGAGTTGAAAAAACTCTATCCGCACACCGGTCGGGCCTACATCATCGGGATAACCGGGCCGCCGGGTGCGGGGAAGTCGACCCTGACCGACAAGTTGATCGAGGCCTGGCGGCAAAAGGGGAAAACGGTGGCGGTGATCGCCGTCGACCCAACCAGCCCCTTTACCGGCGGCGCCATTCTCGGCGACCGCATCCGCATGAACCGCCACGCCAGCGACCCCGGCGTCTTCATCCGTTCACTTGCCACCCGCGGTCACCTGGGGGGGCTTTCCGGTTCGACCAACGACATTGCCAGCGTCTTCGATGCCATGGGGTGGGAGATCATCCTCATCGAAACCGTCGGCGTCGGACAAGACGAGGTGGAGATCGTGCGCACCGCCCATACCTCCCTGGTGGTGACCGTTCCCGGCCTGGGGGACGATATCCAGGCGATCAAGGCGGGGATTCTGGAGATCGGCGATATCTTCGTGGTGAACAAGGCCGACCGTCCCGACGCCGACCGCGCGGTCCGCGATCTGCAGACCATGATCGAGATGGGGAATCATGGCGACTGGATGGCGCCGGTGGTGAAGACGGTGGCCCAGAAATACGATGGGATCCCCGAACTGATGGACAAGATCGAAGCCCACCGGGAGTTTCTTTGCCACCCCGGCCGGCTTGCCCATTTCGAAGAGAACAAAAGCGCCCTGCGCTTCACCGAACTGCTCCGCCAGCGCCTGTTTCTCCAGGTGCACGAAAAGATTAGCCAAGGCGACCGGCTTGCCCGCACCGTGCAGGCCATCGCCCGCCGGGAACTCGATCCGTATACGGCGGTGGAGGAGATTTTAAAGGAGCATTTGGAGGGGGGAGGCTAGCCTTTAGCCAGGACTCGACCAGGATTTGGCATTGACAAGGGGCTGTCGACTTGTTATAAATCCAGACCTGTTCAACGAAAGGGCGTTTAGCTCAGCGGGAGAGCACTGCCTTCACACGGCAGGGGTCGTAGGTTCAAACCCTACAACGCCCACCAGAATTTCAAAGGGTTAGCCGATAAGAGGCTAGCCTTTTTTTGTTCACAACGCCCGCCTAATGTCCCCGCCCCACTGCCTGTCCTAATGAAGTTCCTAAGTCTCTGGCATCCGGGGTCTGTGCGCCTGCTGAGGTGCCCCGTTCCGGTGTTTGAATCCAAAAACAAGGGCTATGGCCAATAAAAAGAGCGCGGGCCAAGACTTTTTTTGGCCGGTTGACATTTGGACGACTTGCTGAAGGAGGCGTTTTGCTGCTATCTGGTGGGCAATTTGCTCTCCCACGAAATGATGATGTTAAGGCAGGGTGTCAATGATGCGGCTCTAGGAGGATGCGATTCATCTGTCGATGCGGGAGAATTCTTCGATCCCTGGCGTGTGGAGGTTTTGGTGATGCATTCGAGAAAGATTTTCAGCTGGAATGCAGCGGCGCTCATGGCTACCTGCCTGCTGCTAAATTTGCCTGGAGTTGCCTTGGGTTTCACTTTGACACTCAACAGTGGCGCCCCCTACACTACCAGCCAGCAGGTATCCCTGCAGACCAGTGGTGAGGTCTGCAACAGTGGAGATACGGTTAGTAGCCCGCTTCTCATCTGCAATGATGACAATCAGGATTGCCAGTCCTACTCGTTGACATCCCTTACCGGCCAATCCTGGATTTTGTCCTCCGGTGACGGGGACAAGCAAGTCGAGGTGACTGCAAGCTGCAAACACCTGAACCCACAAACCTGCTATTATCAGGAACAATATGCTTGTGGGTCGTATTGCTGCCAATATAATTGGTTGGGTAGCTGCACTTCGTACTGCACTTCCTATTGCACTCGTTCCGTCCCCTACAACTGTAGCTACTATACTGATTACACTTCGAGTTCATCTGACACCATCATCCTCGATACCATGCCACCATCACCCCCACGTGTTTCTGGCCCAAGTTTAACGTATGAACTTGAAATCACCTGGATCTGGCAGCCTGGAGGAGGCGACGGAGTTCGTGTCTTTCGATTTAAAATTGACGATGATGGCTTGGAAACAGGTGCCAACATGACAAGCGCGGGCTTTGTCAGCACCACACTTGGAGACGGCAGTCATACTCTCTACGTTCAAGAGCGCGACGCTGCAGGTAATTGGTCATTGTCAGGACAGGGTACAGTTATTATTGATCAGTTGCTCGATTCCGATAATGACGGCCTTATCGATTCGGTCGAAGTTTCCGGCGGAACTAACCCATTCTCTCCTGACACGGATAACGATGGAATTGGAGATCTTTCCGACAACTGCCCTCTCATTGCCAATGTCGACCAGTCTGATGTGAACAACAACGGAAGCGGTGATGCTTGCGACAGCTTCGACACCGATGGCGACGACCTCACCGATGCCCAAGAATATGCTCTGGGAACCGACCCAACCAACCCGGACACGGATGGCGACGGTGTCCCCGATGGGGCGGACGCCGTGCCACTGGCCTACTGGCCCGATCCGGGCGGCAGCATGATGATCGCCACCTTTAACGGTGAATTGGTGGTGGATGTGAGCGGCACCCGTGGGGCAACCCGGGCCAGTGCGATCGGTGATGAACTTGCCGTCTTTGATGCCAGCGGCACCCTGTGCGGCCGGGTGGCGTTGACCGCCGGCAGCAACTTCCTCCTGGACGTCTACGGCGATGACCCGGCTACCCCTGAAGATGAGGGGGCGAACGCCGGTGAGACCCTCACCTTCCGTCTATGGGATCACCAGCGCCGAAAAGAGCTGCCAGTGCGTACCCTCCACCCGAACGGATTGCCCCAGGCAGTTACCTGGAGCGACGGCGGCGGTGGGACGGTGGATCTGCACGGCCTTGCTCAGCAGCAGATCGGCGTGTATCGGCCAAGTAGTGCCCGCTGGTACGCCGATGCCGACGGCAATGGCGTCTGGGGCGGCCTCGACTTCTTCCTGACCGGCTTCGGCATCAGCACCGATAAGGTGGCCGCCGGCGACTGGAACGGCGACGGCCTGCTCGATCCTGGTGTCTTCCGCAACGTCAATGGCCTAGGCTGGTGGTACTTTGACAGTAACGGCAGCGGGGCTTGGGAATCTGGCATCGATCAGGCGCTGCAGTTTGGGCTAGGCACCGACATCCCCGTAGTTGGAGACTGGAATGGGGATGGCAAGAGCGACTTCGGGGTCTTCCGCAACATCAGCGGGCTGGGCTGGTGGTACTTTGACAGCAACGGCAATCGGTCATGGGATCCGGGCGTTGACCAGGCGCTGCAGTTCGGTCTGGGGAGCGACATCCCGGTGGTCGGCGACTGGAACGGGGACGGCATGAGCGATTTCGGGGTATTCCGCAATATCAACGGTTTGGGATGGTGGTTTTTCGATAGCGACGGGAACCGGCAGTGGAACGCCGGTACCGACCAAAAACTGCAGTTCGGGCTTCCTGGGGACCTGCCTGTGGCGGGGGACTGGAACGGAGATGGACTGAGCGACTTCGGGGTCATGCGCCAGGGGGTATGGTATCTGGATAGCAACGGCAACCGCCAATGGAACTCCGGCACTGACTTGGGCTATCCCTCTTTCGGCCTGAATGGCGATCAACCGCTGGGTGGGGTGTGGCGGTAGCCAGGCCGGTGTGGAGCAGGGGGGCACTGAGACATTAGGTTTTGTCCATTTTTGCGGTTGCTTTTTTTTCTTGGACTTTGTACATTCGGGCTCTACTCCAAAACCAACCCCCTGCGCCCGGAGAAGACCTATTGATGACCGGCCCCTCTATGGAAATCGAGTGCCCTCACTGCCAGGCAGTTTTCAGGCAGCAGGTTAGAGAAATCACTGTCAAGGGATCGCGGCCGTGTCCGGCTTGCGAAGGTAAAATCGAGTTTTCCGGCTCTTTACTGTTCAGGATCATCCGCAAAATCGATCATCTGCCCCGTCTGGAGATGCGGCGTCGGCCCCAAGAACAGACGAGCGTGTAATGTTTCAAACCACATAATGGTGAAATAAGAAACAGGGCCGCTTGGCCCCGCTCAGATTGTTGACAATGTCCCCGCCGCAAGGCGGGGTTTTTGTTTATGGAAAGGGGTTAATTCCTGTATATGGCGCCATGTTACGATCACATGACAACAAGCAGATCGGCATGGAATTCGTGCGCATCGAAGAGCTGATGCCCAAGGATCATCTGCTGCGCAAAATCCAACGAGTCATTGACTTCTAGTTCATTCACGACAAGGTAAAGGATCTCTAACGCGCTGGACAACGGTCGCCCCGGCAGTCGATCCGGTAGTGCTATTCAAAATGCTCTTTCTCGGCTACCTGTTCGGCGTCCGAAGTGAGCGCCAACTGGCGGGCGACTCCGACTTTTGCCGAGGGATGTCCTGCATACTAGGGCGGCGCTGTGTAGAGGGGAAGCCTTCCAGCCTGTTGTGTAGGGGCACAGCATGCTGTGCCCTCCCTTCGGTCGCGCATGCGATCACACCTCACACCTCCAGAAAGTACAGGGACATAGGTGATAATCGCCTTCCAACGAGCGGTTCAGACCAGTTGGTGTTCGAGGGCGTAACGCGTCAGTTCGGCATTGTTTTGCAGGTTCATCTTCTTCAGCAGGTGCGCCCGATGGGTGCTCACGGTCTTGATGCTCAAGGTCAGTTCGGCGGCGACCCGGCTGAGAGTCTTTCCCGAAGCGAGCATGCACAGCACCTGATACTCGCGGTTGGAGAGATCCATGTGGAGCGGTTTTTCGCCCCCCCCTTCCGTCGAAACCAGCACTTCCGCCAGGGCTGGGCTGACGTACTTCTTGCCCGACATCACCCGCTGCATGGCGGTCAGCAGCTCGCCGGGCGAGCAGCCTTTGGTCACGTAGCCGGAAGCGCCGGCACGGAACGCCCGGATGGCGTACTGCTCCTCGGGGTACATGCTGAGCATCACCACCGCAACTTCCGGCCTGATTCGTTTAAGCTCCATCAGGATATCCAGGCCGTTGCGGCCCGGCATGGAGATGTCGAGGAGCACCAGGTCGTAGCGGTTCGCCGCCACTTTTTTCACCGCCTCGACCCCGGTGGCCGCCTCTTCCACCATCGCCTGTCCGGACGTGCTGGCGATGACCTGCTTGATCCCCTCGCGGAAGATGGCATGGTCGTCGGCAATGAGAAATCGCTTGATCATCGGCACCATCTCCTCTCGGCAATTGTCGGCGTCATGAAGCAGCCCGCTGCCGATGGGATCCGGTCTCGCCGGAAAGCCAGCCGGGCTCCGGGAGGAGGGCAGGCTCCTGCATCGGCATCGACGGGGACGCCGATAGCCGGGGGATGCCGACCCTCACTGTCGTCCCCCTTTGCCGCATCCCCCTCATCTCGACTTTCCCCCCCCAGAAGCCGGCCCGTTCCCGGATGCCGAGGAGCCCTAGGGAGTGACCGTCGCCGATCTCCTCCCGGGTGATGCCCCGACCGTTATCGCTGACCTGCAGGAGGTAACGCTCATCGGTCTCCGTCAGCTGCACCGAAACCCGGGTCGCTTGAGCATGGCGCATGACGTTGGTCAGCGTCTCCTGGAGGATACGGAACAGGGCCGTGGAACGGTCCCTATCGGGCTCCTCGCTCCCCAAATCGATGCGGAGGCGGCAGTCGATGCCAGTCCGCTTCTCGAATTGCCGCACCTGCCACTGCATGGCGGCGGCAAGCCCCAGGTCGTCGAGCATGTTCGGCCGCAGCTCCGCCGACACCCTCTGGACCGTCGTGATGGTCGATCCGATCAGCCGACCCATGGTGGCGGCTTTCTGGCGCTGCTTGAATTGCCGCAGCGGCAATTCCTTTTCCAGCAAAGCGATGTCGAGGGCAAGGGTGGCCAGCACCTGCCCCAGTTCGTCGTGGATCTCCCGGGCGATCCGGGTCCGTTCCGCCTCCCGGGCCGCCTGCAGGTGGGATGAGAGGTTGCGGAGCTGCTCGCGGGAGACTCGCAGTTCGGCTTCGGCTTTTTTCCGCTCGGTGACGTCGCGGGAGATCACCAGCACCGAAGGATTGATGCCGTCACCCAGCGGTTCCGGCACCAGACGGGCTTCGAAAATTGACCCGCCTGGTTTTGGATAGACGACTTCCAGGCTGGTTGGCTGGCCGGTGGCGAAGGCCAGTCGGAGCCGGTTTTCCCAGATCCTGGCCATCTCCTCCGGCATTCCCAGCTCCCGGTCGGTCTTGCCGATGATCGACGGGGCTGTCAGCCCCAGGTTCCGTTCGACAGCCGGATTGGCGTAGAGATACCGGCACCGGTGGTCGAAACGCATGATGATGTCCGGCGAATTTTCCGCCAGAGAGCGAAAACTCTTCTCCTGCAGCTGCAATTCCTCTTCCGCCTGCCGCCGCTCGCGGATGTTCTGGCGCAGAGGGCGCAGGACGAAATGAACGAGGGAGGGGAAGAGAAAGAGGATCAGTATCGCCGGGACCAGGATAAAGATGGTCAGTCGCGGGTCAATTCGCCAGAGCGCCTTGGGGAGGGGGAGAAAAAAATAGAGGAGCGCCATCGTCAGCACTTCGGCCAGAACGATCGACAGGGCGACGATGGCCATCAGGTGCCACGGCGATTCGTAGAGGGTCGCCGGCAGCTCCCGCAGACCGGCTTCGCGGATCTTTCGCCAGGATGGCATGGTCTGGCTCCTCCCCCTCAGGGGAATACGGGGGTCAGGGTAAACCCGCGGGAGTGGGCGTTGATGGTGAGGGAATTGCCCGCCGTTTGTCCGCTGCCGTTGATCGCCGCCGCCTCACTGAAAGGATAGGGGGGCGTAAAGGGATAATCGTAAAAGTAGTCATGGGTGCCGAGGTCGTACATCACCCCGTCGGACCAGAGAAAGGCATGGCGGATCGGCACCGTTACCCCTTGCTCGTTATAGACTTCCCCGGTCTCTGACCACCCGATCACCTGCCCGGCGTCATTGATCGCCGTGGCGTGGCTGTTTTCGCCCCCAAGGGTGCCGAGGTCGCGGATTTCCCCTTTCTTGTCCTCTCCCAGTACCCAGAGGAAGGCATGCGTCGACCCGTCGCTCAGGGTAGCGTTGCCGACCACTTCGTTCCGATTGTTGATGTCGACCGCCTCGCTTTTCCCACCCCCCAGATCCTGGATCGGATACATCGCGCCACCGTCCCAGAAAAAACCGCGCTCGCCACTGGTGCCAACAACATAGGCGACCGGCAGATGGTCGTTCATGGCCGCCGCCCGGGTTTCGGTTTCCCCCGGCAGATGGTTGAGGGAAGAAACCACCCCGACGTTCAAGTCGGTAAACACGGCCGTGCCGCCCGAATTTGAGATGGCCTGCCCGTTTTCGTTGATGGCCACCGCGGCGACATCCTGGCCGACAATGCCGCCAAGGGATCGGAGTACCGGAACCACCACTTCGATGGTCCCCCGGCTTTCGTCTCCTTCTTGGGTTTCAAGATCGAGAGTGGCAGTCCTCAGGCTGAAGCCGTCCCAGAAAAAGGCTTTCAACCCGAAGCGTGTTTCCGCTGTCAGGACCACCTCTCCCCAGCTATTGACGTCGACGGCTTCGGAAAAAGCGCCGACCGTCCGTTTTCCCTCATCATTGATATAGGGGGGCGGTGACAGATCGATGACCTCTCCGTCAACCCAGGCGAAGGCCCGTTTCTCTTCCGGGCTGCCGGTTGTGGAGTTGCAAATGATCACTCCCGATTCGTTCAGATCGACAGCCTCACTGTGGATAAATGGCTTGGCCGGAGTCTTCTCTTTCAGTCGGAAGTAGTCATCGTAATAGCCCTCGTGAATGCCGAGAAAGGTCAATTCCGCGGTTTCAGGATTCCGGCTGAAAGCCCCCCGGGTCGGAGAACCGGCGTTGCTCTGGCCGATGATTACCCCGGCGTCATTGATGGCCACCGCTCCGGTGTTGTACCAGTTGTCACCATCGGGGTTGATCAAATCGCCAAGATCGACCAAGTCGCCCAGTGCCCCTGGTTCCGGCTGCGCCGGCTCCGCTGGCGGTGGCACTTCGCCGCCGCTCGGGGGCGGGACGGGGGTGCCGCCGTTGATATTGTCGTCGGGCAGGGCCGAGCCCAGGGAATCGCTGCCGCCACCGCCGCCGCACCCCGGCAGGACCAAGAGCAGCAGCGCCAGGGCGAGAAAGAATTTACGACCTCCACTCATATACCCCTCCTGTCCAGCCACTGATCAGAACCGCACGGCCAGGAAGCCGCCGGCGGAAAATTCGCTTTTCAGCTGCGCCTCGAGCTCGAGACGCACTCGTCCGAAATCGAGTCCGACCCCGGCAAAGCCGCCGAAGTTATTATCCTCTTCCATTTTGGTCTCGGGACCAAAGCCGTTGGAGGCATCGATTTCGGTGTGGTAGACCACCGGTCCGGCATACAGCAGGACTGGCCCCAGGCGTGCCTGAAAGGGGAGGGCGAATTCGATCTCCCACTGTTCGTCCACGTCGATGTCGCCACTATCGAAGCCGGCGAAGTAGCCCCCCTGCAGAGCCATTCCCCAGCCGAAGTGTCGCCCCTCGTAAAACGCCCCCTTTATCCCTCCGGCCACGAAGGGCTCGAAATCGGCATCGAATTGGCCGCTGTCATCTTCCAGATCGGCGGCGCCGCCGCGCAGGAAGATTTCCCAGCGAGGTTCGTCGAGCATGCCCAAGCCGTAACCGACGTGCAGGTAGCCACGGCTCTGCTCGATATCGATCGACTCCCATTCCGCCTGGTAGAACCAGTAGCCAGCACCCAAGGCAACCTCCCCATGCCCGGCCGCCGGGGTCGCGGGGCCGATCTGGAAAGCCTGAACCGGCGAGGCAAAGGCAAACACCAACAGAATCAAGGCAAACAAGCGGGTCATTTTTCCCTCCCGGGCACAAAAGGTTCATCGGTCTGCGCCATCCGGCGTTGGAGATCGTCGAGGTTGTTTTTGGCCTGCACGTAGAATTGGGGATTCAACGCGAGAGCCTCGCGGAACGCCTTCTCCGCCAGCTTACGGTTCCCCTGGGTCATGTAGAGGTAGCCGATGTTGTTCCAGGCGGCCGCTTCGCCGACGCTTTCTTTGAACAACTGGAGTGCTCTTTCGGCTTCGCCCATGAGCAGATAGCCGACCGCCAGGTTGTTGCGCGTCATCTCGTTGCGGGGGTCGAGACGCAACGCTTTCTGCAGGGGCGGGATGGCCTGCTCGTAGCGTTCGCGCTGCAGATAGTGAAAACCGAGGTTGTTGAAGGTGGAGGCGATCTCCGGCCGATGGGCGGTGGCCTTCAGGTGCAGCTGTTCGGCTTCGGCAAAACGTTCGAGCTGGTCGAGGGCGATGCCCAGTTCGGAGAGGATCTCCGGATTCCCCGGCTGGAGCGTCGTGGCCTGCTGCAGCAGTTCCAGGGCCCCCTCGAGATTGCCGGCGCTTCGCTGCAGGCGGGCGAGGGGGAGCAGGGCAGGTACGTAGTCGGGGTCGGTCCTCAGGGCGAGGCGGTAGGCGATTTCTGCTTTCTGCAGATCGCCGGCCTTGGCTTCGACGTTGCCGAAGCCGGTAAAGGCGGCAGCGGAAGCGGAATCCTTTTTGATCGCCATCAGAAAATGGAGGCGGGCCAGGGCGAGGTTCCCCTGGGCCAGATAATCGCTCCCTTGCTGGAGCAGGGCCGGCAGCGGCAGCTGCTCCAGCCGGGCTCCTTCATCAGCGGCCAGGTTCGACTCCAGCATGGCCAGGTCGGGTGAGCCGAAGTTGGGTCGGTTGGTTACAGAGGTGCTGCAGCCGGCGAGAAGCAGGGCCAGAGACAATGAAATACACCAGGAACGCATGACATTACTCCTAATTGCCGCCGAGGGTGGGGAGCAGATTGCGGGCAATCTGAATGGCGGCCGGGCCGAGCAGGACCACGAAGATGGTCGGGAAGATGAACAGCAGCAGGGGGAAGAGGAGTTTGACCGCCGCCTTGGCGGCGATCTCCTCGGCGGCCTGGCGCCGCTTGATGCGCATGGAGTCGGCATGCACCCGCAGCGCCTTGGCGACGCTGGTGCCGAAGCGGCTGGTCTGGATGAGGACGGTGGCGAGGTTCTGCACTTCGCCCACACCGGTACGCTGGGCCATGTTGCGCAGCGCCTCGTCCCGCTGCTTGCCGGCGCGCACCTCGAGGTTGGTCAGCAGAAACTCGTCGCTCAGGTCGACGGAGAGGGAGCGGATCTCTTCGCCCACCCGCTTGAAGGTCATGTCGAGACCAAGCCCCGCTTCGACGCAGACCACCATCATGTCGAGGGCGTCCGGCACCGCCTTGAAGATCCGCTCCTGCCGTTTCTGGCGATAATGGGAGAGGATCACGTCCGGGAGAAAATAGCCGACGGCCGCCAGAACGACCGCGATCAGCAGCGACTTCTGGTCGAAATTGATAAAGACGTTGCGGGTCAGCCAGGCCACCGGCAGCAGGACCGTCGCCGCCGTTTTCGCCGCCAGGAAGTTGCGATAGGCGGCATTGGTGCGGAAGCCGGCCTGGATCAGCTTCAGACGCACTTTCTTCTTGATGGCGTCTTCGCTCGGCAGCGACAGTTTGTGCAGCGGCTTGGAAATTCGGGCGAGCAGACCGCTCTTCTCTTCCTGAACCAGTTTCTGCCGCCCCTTGAAGATCGCCCCGGGAGTCGCGAGGAGGCGGCTCAGACGTCCGGAAATAGCTTGCTCACGGGTGAAAAGAAGGGCCATGGCGCCGACAGCCGCGGTCACCGCCAGAAAAACCAGGGAGAGGAGGGCAAAGTATCCGAAACTACCGGTCATGACATCCATGTCAGATCTCGATGCGAACGATATTTTTAATGACGATGGTGCCGAGGATCATGCTGATGATGCAAAAGACCGTCAGGGCATAGCCGATCGGGTCATTCCAAAGCAGGGAAATATATTCATAGTTAGCAAAGTAGAAATAGATGAAAAGAGTAATTGGTAGACCGATGAGGATGACCCCGGAGAGCCGGCCTTCGGCGGTCAGGCCGTTCACATGCCGCTTGAACTTGGCGCGCTCCCTGGTGAGAGTACTGATCTGGTCGAGGATCTCGGCGATGTTGCCGCCGGTGTCGCGCTGGATCAGGGTGGCTACGGCGAAGAAGCGCAGGTCGCGGCTCGGCACCCGCTCGCACATGTTCTCCAGTGCTTCACGGAAGGAGAGGCCGAGATTGATCTCGTCCATGGCGGCGATGAATTCGGACTTGAGGGGCTCTTCCATTTCCTGACTGATGACCTCCATCCCGGCCGACATGGCGTGCCCCGAACGCAGGGAGCGGGCAAGCAGGTCGAGGGCTTCGGGCAACTGGTCGTCGAACTTGGCCAGGGCCTGCCGCTCCCGGCCTTTCAGCCAGACAATAGGGAGACAGAGCAGGACCAGACCCGGGCCGACGGCCGCCGTCCAGTGGGGGAGAAGGCGTATCCCCAGGAGAAAGCCGATTCCCCCCAGGGCCAGGCTGGCGAGGAGGAACGAGGAGGCATTGATGGCCAGGCCGGAGCGCAACAGCATCCGGTCGAGCTTCTGCACCCGGGGAAGGGAGTAGGCGAACTTCTCCAGTGAGCTCACATCGTTCAGTGCCCGGTTCTTGTACAGGGCGAGTTTCTCCACGCCATGCCGGCCGCCGGCGGAGATGAAAAGGAGGCGCCGCTTGATGGCGTAGCGCTCCTTCAGGTGGCTGCGCGACCAGGCGAGCCAGGCCAGCTCCACCAGGGTGGCGGTGAAGAGAAAGACGGAGAGCAATAGAAAGAAGGTCAGCAGATCCATCGGCTCCTCTTATTCATGCCAGCGGTCGGCGTTGAACAGATCCGGCGGCAGTTTGATGCCGGCCAGTTCCAGGCGGTCGGCGAATTTGGGGCGGATGCCGGTGGCGTGAAAGCGGCCGAGCACCTTGCCGTTTTCGTCCAGCCCCTTCTTCTCATAGACGAAGATCTCCTGCAGGGTGACCATATCCCCCTCCATCCCGACCACTTCGCTGATGCTGACGATCTTGCGGCTGCCATCGGGGAGGCGGGAACCCTGGATGATCAGATCGAGGGCCGAGCTGACCATGAAGCGCATCGCCTTTTCCGGTAGCTGCACCCCGGTCATCAAGACCATCGACTCGAGGCGGGTGAGGGAGTCGCGGGGGGTGTTGGCGTGAATGGTGGTCAGCGACCCTTCGTGGCCGGTGTTCATCGCCTGCAGCATGTCGAACGCCTCGGGGCCGCGCACCTCGCCGACGATGATCCGGTCGGGGCGCATGCGCAGGCTGTTGATCACCAGTTCGCGCTGCCCAACCTGACCCTTCCCCTCGATGCTCGGCGGCCTCGTCTCCAGGCGGATCACGTGTTCCTGCTGCAGTTGCAGTTCGGCCGCGTCCTCGATGGTGACAATCCGTTCGCTGTTCGGGATGAAACCGGAGAGGACGTTGAGCAGCGTCGTCTTGCCGGCGCCGGTGCCGCCGGAGATCATGATGTTGAGCTTGGCGCGGACGCAGCCGCCAAGGAATTTGCCGACTTCTGGAGTGATGGCGCCGTAGCGGATCAGGTCTTCCATCTTCAGCGGCTGCACGGCAAAGCGGCGGATGGAGACGATCGGTCCGTCGATGGCCAGGGGGGGGATGATGGCGTTGACGCGGGAGCCGTCCTGCAGGCGGGCGTCGACCATCGGCGTCGATTCATCGATCCGCCGCCCCACCCGGGAGACGATCCGGTCGAGGACATTCATCAAGTGGCGGTCATCGAGAAAGCGGGAGCGGGTGCGCTCCAGCAGACCGTGGCGCTCGACATAGATATGGCGGTAGGTGTTGATCAGGATATCGGAGACGGTCGGGTCTCTGAGAAACGGCTCGATCGGTCCCAGCCCCCGCAGTTCGTCGACGATCTCGCCGACCAGCAGGTTGATCTCTTCTTCGTTGAGAAGGGCTTTTTCCTCCTGCAGCAGGGTTTCGACGATGCTTCTCAGTTCCGGGCGGACATCGGTGATGTCCATGGCGTCGAGGGCCTCGAGATTGAGCTCCTCGACCAGGCGAGTGTGGATCTTATGCTTGATGGTGTAGTACAGGTCGTCTTTCTGATATTCCCAGGCACCAGGTGCCGCGTTGGCGATGATCGGCGTCTCGGCGAGGGTCAGATCCGCTTTGCGGTTGCGGGAGAAAAGACTCTTCACGGTATCTCCAATGGGCTAAAAAAATCCTTTTTCAGCCACGAATGCAACGAATAAACACAAATAGGGGGATAACTACTTTCGTTCTTAAGCCGTTATTCGGGTGAATTCGTGTGCATTCGTGGCAAATTCCGGTCAGATTGCCTTTCCCAGCAAACCCTTCACACCCCGATAGTTGGGGAACGCCGAAGCATCCTGGAGTTTCTGGGCGAACTCGACGATGCTGCGGGCCAGGGGGGAGCGTGGGTCGTATTTCAGTAATGGCGTCCCGCGGTTGGTAGCGGCGATGGTGGTTTCGTAATCGTTGGGAAAAAGCCAGAAGACGCGGCGCTCGAGGGTCTTCTCCACCTCTTCCAGGGTGCCGGACTGCCCTTTGACGAATCGGTTGACCACTACCTCGACTCTCGGGATCTCGTGCCGGCGCAGCTGCTTGAGAAGCCGGGCGGCATTGCGTACGGCTGGCACCGACAGGTCGGTGACGACCAGCACCATCTGCGCGCCCCGGAGCGCTTCCATCGTCCGCTCGTCGAGGGTCATGGCCGGGCAGTCGACGGCGGTGAGGGGATAGAGCCGCCGGCAGGCCTGCAGCACCCGGGCGACCTGCTCGCCGGTCACCTCGGCACTCTCTTCGGGGGACGGGGGGGCAGCCAAAAGATCGACTCCCACATCCGACGGTTCCATGACCCCCGCCAGAAAGGCGGGATCGAACCGGCTGAAGTTATGCACCACATCGGCCATGGTCGTTTTCGGCACCAGATCGAGGAGCACGCTGCTGTCGCCTGACTGCAGACTCAGATCGACCAGCGCTGTCTTCTGGGCGCCTCGCGCCGCCGCCATGGCCACGGCCGTATTGACCGCCAGCACCGTCGTTCCCAAGCCACCCTTGCTGCCGATAAAGGCAAAAGCGCGGCCAATGGTTTTCTGCCCACCCTCCACCAACTTGAGCCGCACCCTATTCATTGCCTCCCGGATTTTCTCGGGATTGACCGGGTGCATGAAGAACTCACTGGCGCCGGCCTTCATCACTTCGACGATGTGGTCCGGGCTCGGGTTGGAGGAGATGACGAAAATGCTTGCCTGCGGGTGCTTCTGATGAAGAGAGCCAATTTTCCCCAGCACGTCGCCTGCATCCGGGCCGTCATCAATGAAAAATAGATTCGGCTCAGATATGTTATTTTTGTGAGCTAAAGTTATTCCGGCAGACCTCAGAAAATTTTCCTCAAGGATTTTCCCCAAATGCTTGTTTTGGATATCAAGTGCGACCTGCAGGGAAGAATGCATTTAAAACCCCTTATGCGGTAAATTCCTACTCCACCAGAACAGGTCTTTCAGCTGGGACACCAAACGGAGCACCCCCAGTTGCCCCTCTCGGCGAGACAGTTTGGCAAGAGGGCAGAACATAAATCGCCCTGTTGGAGCTTGGTAGCGAGTTACTGTAAGAGTCCACCAAGCCAAAAAATTGCGCAAACGAGTCCCATGCCTGTGCATCCGTTTCACCTGCTTGCCTGGTCCAACGCCTTCCGTCAGGGTGGTCCATTATCGAGGGCACGGTTGTCTGCCCTGGATTACTCTCAGTGATCCAAACGACATTTAGATTGACGGCGCCGACCACCTGTTCACAGTTACCGACGGGTCCAGATGTACATGAAATTACCGGAAGAGTTAAATTCCATGGCCGGTCAGGGATTCCATCAGAACCGGGGTTTCCCATACTATCTAATTGGTCAACCGAGTAAAAAGACTGATTACCGTCCTCGTCTTCAATTACATTCGATCCGCATCTAGAACTACACGCTGATGTTCCATTCCAACACGACCGTACATCTCGATAAACATCGGCTAATTGTCCATTATTCATGGCTATGCTACCTTCATTTACTTGCTGTGTATTACCTGTACATATCAGTCCAGCAATAGTTGGAGGATTTGCTGCCCCACTGCATGATTGATCAAAATTTGTAAAACCTCCTGTGTTGCTGTTACTACTTATCATTCTCCCAGTAGAACAGGTAACGTTTCCGTTGGTGTCAGTGATGCTGGTGTTGCACATCGCAATTGGCTGGTCAAAATCTCCTGGTGCAAAATTGGAGCTAAATCCAACATAGGCGATAGCCGATCTTTGGCGGATTGGAAAAACATTTCCAAAAAATGATGGAGTGTTGAGCCTGGTAACCACTACCTTGACGGCATTTATAAAATTTGGATCCGTGTTTAGATTGGAAGTGAGAAAAAGATCAGCTTGGGTGTCATTACCATTTGCAATAAATCCTGCACTTGCACCGTTTATAGGAAGAGTCCAGTGTCCTCTTTGGATATCTCCATCATTGGTCGACCAGTTACTCACATGGATATTCTCAATGCCACTCATGTGAGCTACGGCGGTATCATAAGCTACCTGATTCGCATCCGTGTTTATTGACCCATCCGCGTTAAACAGAACACTTGCCCCTGCCAAAGCAGCTGCATCAGCAGCATTTTGCAACTCATTTCCCACGGCAACCAAGTGCCCGATGTCAATTGCCAAGGCAGCGACACCGATAATGACTACCATTAAGATCGCCACTAAAACGAGAACCGCCCCTCTTTCCTGTTTACTTCTCATATCATTCAGCTCTCATTATGCTTGTCGAGCTTAGTGGGACAGTTACTGGAATGTCGGTACCCCCAACGGCATTTAACAAATTTATGAGATTTGTAATTATAAGAAACGTATAGTTGTAATTTGTTGTAACACGTAAATACTGTCCTCGAGAGAAAGTTGCCGGATCGTAGACCATCTCAGTAGAATCAGAAGGATTGTCTCTGACGCGCAATTCCACACTGATATCGGGAGAACCTGCAGAAAAGGTGATCATTCTGCTATTGCAGTAATTGGTCGCAACCTCCAGTATTTCTGTTTCTGGTTTTCTTGAAAAAAGAATTCCCGCCCTGGCGCTTTCTCTTGCCGCATTGGTAATCATGGCCTTATCGTACAAAAGGAAACCGAATTCAATGATTCCAAAAAGCAAGACTAGGAGAATGGGGAGAATCAGGGCAAATTCGACCATTGAAGCCCCTCTCTCCGAATTTATTCGTCTCATCTCAAGTCCTATCATTTGATGTCAAAATCAAACATTTTGGTCTTTCTAGGTTTTTCTGTGAGCATCTGGTTGCGGACTTTCATTGTTTCCTCTGCCGCGATACCAGCCATACCCTCCGGTACCTCCTCGGCATAACGCTGGTCCTGGTTGATAATCTGGGCATCCCAGGCGGCCCGGCTATCCTTGCCGAATTCCCGGTCGAGATAATGAGCCTCCTTGAAAGGGGCACAACCAGCCATAAGGGTCACAATTCCAGTCAGCAGAACCAGTCTTTTCATCATCCTCTCCTACTTCGCCTTAACCGGCTGATAACCGAAATTCCCGTCCAGGCCACCTGATCGAACCGGAGCGGTCTCCTCGAGAAAACCATGGCGGCCGAACGCCGACTCCTCATCGAAGGGGCGCTTTCCTTCCATGCGTCCTTCAAGGTAGAACTCGAGCCGGCTGGGAGGCTGCATGAACTCCCCAGGCATTTTGATCGTCCCTTCCTTAACCGGTTTCACCAGATGTGGAGTCACGGCGATAAGGAGATCCGTTTTCTGCTGGCGAAAGCTGGAACTGCGGAAGAGGGCGCCGAGCACGGGCAAATCCCCCAGGCCAGGGACCTTTTCGATCGTCTCCCGCAGACTGTCCTGCAGCAGACCGGCGAGGGCCAGGGTCTGGCCATCGTACATTTCGACATTGGTCTCAAGGCGGCGGGTCGACAGATTGGGGACGATGAAGTTGGTGCCGATGATGCCGGCCGGGATGACGCTGGTGGAGGTAATCTCGCTGACACTCGGGGCGACCCGGAGGCTGATCTTGCCATTGGCCAGGACCACCGGCATGAAACGCAAGGCGACACCGAATTCCTTAAAGACGATGGTGATGGTGTCCCTCTCCTGTGCTACCGGGATAGGGAACTCGCCGCCGGCGAGAAAGCTCGCTTCCTGACCGCTGGTGGTGACCAGGCGAGGTTCTGCCAAAGTGCGGGCCAGGCCGTTGGTTTCGAGGAAGCGGAACGCCGACTTGAAGTTGTCGATTTCCAGGAAGATATTGGCGGCGGTGCCAGCGAAATTTAGCAGCAGGGAGCCGGGGTTCTGCAGGACACCGTCGACTGCTCCGTTATACAGAACCGAACTGAAACTGCTTTTCTCCGTAAGTGCCCCGGTAATCGGATTGAATTCTGGCATGTTGGCGTTGGGGAAATTGATCAGGACCGGCGCGTCCTCAAGGATATGCGGTACCAGCACTGGATCAGTGCCGAAAGCTCCAGTAAAGTCTTTCCCCAACTTGGCCAGCCCAAGAGCGGCCTTGAACTCGCGATCCCAGTTCCGGGTCACCTCGGCGACCCGTACCTCCAGCATCACCTGCTGCGGCCCGGCAATCTGCATCAGATTGACTACCTCGCCGCCGGAACGCCCCGTCCCTCCCGCAGTCCCCGCTGTTGATCCACCAACTGCGGAATCTTCTTCCTCGCTCGTCTTTTTCGGCAGGTAGATCTGCGCCAAAC
>JACZKF010000458.1 GCA_014860175.1 Desulfuromonadales bacterium
GGACGATATAGAGCTCCTGCGTCTCGCCGTCCTTGGCCCATTCCATGTCCATCGCCTGGCCGTAATGGGCCTCGATGGCAGATCCCCAACGGGCCAGCTGCAGGATCTCTTCATCGGTCAGGGCAAAGGCGTGCCGCTCCTGCCGGGAGGTGCGCACGTTACGGGTGGCCTGGCTCCCCCCCCGGCCGTAGATCATCTTCTGCTCCTTGTTCCCCCGGCTCTTGCCGATGATCGGCCGCAGCTGGCGGTTCTCGAGCAGAGGCTTGAAGACAAGGTACTCGTCCGGCGTCACCGTCCCCTGCACCACGTTCTCCCCGAGCCCCCAGGCGGCGCTGATCACCACCGCCCGGGGAAAGCCGGTTTCGGTATCGATGGAGAACATCACTCCGGCGCTCGCCAGATCCGAGCGCACCATCTTCTGCACCCCGACCGATAGGGCGACCTGCAGGTGGTCGAAACCGTTATTTTCCCGGTAGACGATGGCGCGGTCGGTGAACAGGGAGGCGTAGCAGCGGCGACAGGCGTCGAGCAGTTCATCCTCACCGGCGATATTGAGGAACGTCTCCTGCTGGCCGGCGAAACTCGCCTCCGGCAGGTCCTCGGCGGTGGCACTGCTGCGTACCGCCACCGCCACCTCCTCCACCTGCTGGCGCCGGCAGAGCTCGCCGTAGGCGTCGACGACGGCCCGGCCGACCTCGGGGGGGAACTCCCCCTGGAGAAAGAGGCGGCGGATCTTCTTGCCGGCCCGGGCCAGTTCCTGCTCTCCTTTCTGGAAGGCCGTCAGTTCCTGCCCGATCCTGGCGGTGAGGTCGTTCGCCTCGAGATAGCGCCGGTAGGCCTCGGCGGTGGTGGCGAACCCTCCCGGGACCCGCACCCCCTCGGACTCCAAGGTCTGGATCATCTCCCCCAGGGAGGCGTTCTTCCCCCCCACCGAGGCTACGTCGCCAGCGGTGAGATCTTCGAACCACCGGACCCATTTGCTTTCTTCCCTCATCGGCCTACTCCCCGGCTGTTCGTCGCGCGTTTATTCCCCTGTCACCTATCATCCGCCTGCGGACCGTGCTCTTCGCTCTGGCGCCGCACCTTGGTCAGCGCTCGTTAGAGTTTACGCGCAAGTCTAGCATGGGGGTCGTGATCGGCAATTCATCCGCGCCCTCAATCGTCATTGGTCCCGCGATCTCCCAGCACCTGCACCGGTTCGTCCAGGACGTCCTGGATGTAGAGCATCTGCACCAGGACGGTGAACAGGACGATCAGCGGGGTGGCGAGCAGGACACCGTAAAAGCCGAGGAGCACCGCCATCAGAAACTGGCCGGCGACGACGAAGGCGGGGGGCATGCTCACCGCCCGCCGCTCGATGAAGGGGGTGATCAGGTTGCTCTCGACGAACTGGACGATGGCAAAGACGATCACTACCCCCAGCGCCACCTTCGGGCTTTCGGTCAGCCCGACCAAAATGGCCGGCACTGCCGACAGCAGCGGTCCGAGGAAGGGGATGAAGGAGAAGAGACCGGCGATGACGCCGAGAATAAGAGCCAGCGGGGCGCCGATGAGGAGCAGGCCGACCCCGGTGAGTACGCCGATTACCGCCATCTCCGCCACCCTCCCCACCAGCCAGTAACGCATCACCTGCCCCAACTCCGTCAGCACCTCCTTTCCCCGTGGACGGCGCTCGGGTGGTACCAGCCGCAGCACCGCCTGGCTGTAGACGGCCGGGTTGAGGGCGATGTAGATACCGGTGAAGACGATGATCACCGTGTGGGCCAGCGCCTCGAGAGTAGAGGAGAAGATGGTGGTGAGATTGCCGAGAATGTCGCCGGATTTCCCCCCCTCTTGCGAGAACCAGGAGAAGAGCCGACGGAGGATTTCGCTCTGCTCGATGTAGGAGCGGACCGTCGCCACCGCCGCCGGCAGCCGCTCCGACAGCCCGGCCGCCTGCGCCGCCACCTGCGCCCCCCCGACCCACAGCAGGGCGGTGAAGGAGAGGACGATCAGAACCAGGACGATGGCCAAGGCAAGGCCGCGCCGCATCGGGATCCCCCGCTGCAGCAAAGAGGCACAGCCGTCGAGGAAGATGGCCAGCAGGACGCCGGCAAAGACAGCCAGGAAAACCCGGGCGACCGGCCGCAGCAGGTAGGGGATTCCGAGAAGCAGGAGAAGGACGGTGACCGGGACGAGAAACTGCCGGACCCAGGGGGGAAAAGCGGTTTTTGGCACCGGTCGCCTCCACGGTCAAGATTGCACCTTGGTCAGAGCTTAACCTGCCGGCATGCCTTGGCAAGCGCCGGTTCCCGACCGGCCATGGGGCTTCTGTGACGACCTTTGTTCGACCTTTGTGTCCGTTGGCTCAACTCGGCAGAAACAGTTAGGCCGTCAGCCAGAGATTTGATAAAGGCGAGAACCATGGCTATTCTCTGGGGAAGGTAAAAAAACTGCGCGAGGGCTGTCCCGCAGCGCCCTGGTCGATGTGGCCGGGCTGCCGGGGCGGGCGGGGCAGGAAGGGTCATAGCCTCCTGCGTGAACATGTCTCCTGCAGCATCGGAATTTAATGATATAGTAGATCACCTCTTACTCGCCCCACTCTCCCTTGACAGCTTTGGGTGAAGCAATGCTGGGACCTTGGCGCCTCTGGCTTTTTCTCCTCTTCGCCGCCACCTCTCTTGCCGCCTGCGGCTCCGGCACCCGTTATATCTTCTCCACCAGCAAGGAGCTAGTGGCGACCCCTCAGGAGCGCGGACTGGCCTTCGAGGAGGTCTGGTTCCGGGCCGACGACGGCACGCGCCTGCACGGCTGGCTGCTCCCCGGCGCCCCGGAACGCCCCCTGGTTCTCTTTTTCCATGGCAATGCCGCCAACATCTCGCATCGGGTCGACAATCTGCAGCATCTGCACGGCATGGGCTTTCCGGTCTTTATTTTCGATTACCGCGGCTTCGGGGTGAGCGAAGGGTGGCCGAAAAGTGAGGCCGATCTGGCGGCGGATGCCCGCGGCGCCCTCGACTGGCTGGCGGGGCGGGGCTGGTCCCCCGAGGGGATGATCTACTTCGGCCGTTCCATGGGGGCGGCGGTCGCCGTCGCTCTGGCTGTGGATCACCCCCCGGCCGGGATAATCCTCGAAGCCCCCTTTACCAGCCTCGCCGACATGGCCAAACTGATGACCCCGGTCACCTGGGCTCTGGTCGGCTGGTGGAACATCGGCGACCGTTTCGACAACTTGCGGCGCCTGCCGCACCTGCACGCCCCGTTGCTGATCTTTCACGGCGACCGGGACGCCATCGTCCCGCTGGAGATGTCGCAGCGGCTGTTCGCCCAAGCCAATCCACCCAAGAGCCTGCACGTGGTCGAAGGGGGCGCACACAGCAACAGCTACCTGGTCGGCGGGGAGGGCTACCGTCGGGCTTGGCTCGACTTTGCCACCACGCTGCCCCTTCCGTCGAAGACCATCACGACAGAAAAGTGATCGCGGGGGGTGCAGGTGACCGCCGGCAGGGTAAACTGCCGGCATGGGCGCCTCCCGCAAAATCGTCCGCTGCCTGCTTCTGGTCCTGTCGGTCGCCTCTCTCTCCGGCTGCCTGCCGGAGCGCCTGCTCTTTTCCACCCCCCCCTTCATCCCCTCGGAGCGACCATTTGCCGAATGGCCGCGCGAGGAAGTTCTTTTCCGTGCCGGTGACCTGCAGCTGCACGGCTGGCAGCGCCCGGCCGCGCTCGAGGGGCCGCTGATCCTCTACTTCCACGGCACCGGCACCCACCTGGCCCGGGAAGTGGCCGGGTTGCTCGAGTTGCAGCAGCAGCTCGCTCTGCCGGTGTTCGCCTTTGACTACCGCGGCTTCGGCGCTAGTCAGGGACGCCCGAGCGTTGACGGGTTGTTCGCCGACGCGCGAGCGGCCCTGGCCTTTGTCGAAGCCAGCGGCTGGCGCCGCGACCAGGTCATCTATTACGGACATTCGCTGGGAGCGGCGGTCGCCCTGCAGCTCGCCCTCGAAGCTCCTCCAGCGGCTCTGGTGCTGGAGTCCCCCTTCACCTCCCTGTTCGATCTGATCTCCTGGCACTACCCTGGGGCCTCCCCCTGGATCGCCTGGCTGTTTCCGGACTATTACAACAATCTGGAAAAGATCAAACGCCTGCAAACCCCTCTGCTGCTTATTCATGGCGCCGACGACCGCCAGGTGCCGGCGCTCATGGCCGGCCGCCTGTTTACCCGCGCTCCCGGCCCAAAATCACTGTTGCTACTCGCCGGCGGCGACCACGCCGCCCCCCGCCAGGCCGATGCCGCCACTTACTGGGAGGCCTGGCGGCAGTTTCTCAGTCGCTGCTGCTCCCAGACCCGGCTGATCGCCGCCCCCCATATCCCTATGGAATAAAATCAGCGCAGCCGGTAAGATATCGCTGTCAGGAGGGACGCCATGCAACTGCATCAAGTCAGAGAACTGCTCGCCCGTCCCGGACAGGCGGGAATTTTCAGCACCGCCGATGCCCCGGCAGACGTCAACGGCGTGATATTCTGCGCGGCCCGGGAGCTGGTCAACCAGCGTCCCCGCATCGACCTCTTCCCTTGAACCTGCCCGTTTTCATCACCGATCTTGCCACCTTTCTCCCCCACGCCCCGGCCGCCGGTGCCTTCACCCACACCAACGCCCAGCTCGCCGCCGAGGCGGTGCGCCGTCTCCACCCCTGCGGCGGCTTCACCCCGGATGCCATCGAACTCCTCACCTGCGCCACCTCCTCCCCCGACCAGCTCGGGGGGCACGCCTCGATGCTGCGCGGCGAACTCGGCAGCCCCCCCTGCGAGATCGTCGCCACCGCCGAAACCTGCAGCTGCGGCATGACCGCCTTCAACCACGCCTGGATGAATGTCGCCCGCGGCCGCAGCGGCAATGCGGTGGCCGTCGGCTCCGCGCGCGCCTCCTCCGACCTGCCGGCGCTCCTCTGCGGCGGCGCCGGCGCCGCCTTCTTCACCGCCAGCCGGCCGGCCTACCGACAGGCCCTTCGCGTCGACTGGGTCGACCAGCTCTCCTTCGTCAACGAGCCGGAGAGCTGTCTGGATACGGGGGCGATCAAGGAGGAGAGCGACGACTTCCGCCAGGAGCTGTACGATCAGTTGCGAGCGATCGGGTTCGAGATTCCGGCCGATAAGTGGAACGCCGGCGCCGCCTCGATCTACATCATCCTCGAAGAGCTGTTCCACTCCGGCCGCCTGCGCATCGGCGACCGCCTCTTCTGCCTCATCCCCGAAACCGACCGCTTCTCCATCGGCTACATGCAGCTGACGGTGGTTTGAGGACAATTTTTGAGTTCTGATCTTGACGTGCTCTGGGCTACCCCCTACCGCGGCCGGAAGAGCACCGTGCGCGGGCGCTTGAGCATCTCTTCCAGCAGCTCCGGAAGCAGACCGAACTGCATGCAGTTGGCCTGACAATGCTTGACGCAGGCGGGGAGCTCGCCGCGACTGGTTCGGCCGGCGCAAAGAATACAAAGCTCCGTCGGGAAGGGGAGATGGTCGATGATGACCGGCTTGGTGCGCCCCTTCATCACAAATTCGGTGACCTTGATCCCGCTCTGCCCGGGGGGATGGCCATGTTCCTGCTGGCAGGCCACCTCGCAGGTCTGGCAGCCGGTGCAGTAGTGGTAATCGATCAGCAAACCATGGCGTGACATGCTTATCCCTTCTCTTCGTTGATCCTGGAGAGTCTGACCAGGGTCGTCTTGTACTGGCCGCCGCCGAACCCGGAGCCGCTCTCCTGCGGGCCCGGGATCAGCTGGTTGATCTGGTAGGACCAGACCCCGAACAGGTGCGGCTCGGCCCCCTCTTCCTCCGGCATCCACCAGCCGTGAACCGTGTTGATCATCTGCGGATGCACGGTAAGGCTCAACTTCACCTTGCGCCTGACCCGCCCCAGGTCGTTTTCGATGTAGACCCAATCCCCTTCCCGAAGACCCGAGTCGCGCGCCGTATCGGGGTGGATATCGACCAGCGGGTCGGGATGCTTTTCCCGCAGCCAGGGGATCATCCGGTGCTCGGAGTGGAACAGGGTCGAGATACGCGACCCCGAGATCAGGATCAGAGGATATTTCGCAAAAAGCTCCGGGGTGCTCACCGGACTCTGCGCCGGTTCGCGGTAAAAGGGGAGCGGGTCGAGCCCCCAACCCTCGAAGGCGGTCGACCAGAGCTCGATCTTTCCGCTCGGGGTATTGAACCCCGGGCTGCCGTCGGGGCGGAGCAGCCCCCGCTCATGGCGCCGGTAAGGCTTGGTCGCCCCCTCGGGAGGCATCGCCCAGCACCCCCGGGCCACCATCTGGTCGAAAGTGGTGTCGGCATTGGCCAGCCGCCGGTTGAAAAGTTCCATGACGGTGGCGTATCTTCGCCCCACGTCGGGGTTCAAGCGCCTGGCCATCTCGAAATTGATCTCCCAGTCCGACTTGCATTCGCCGACCTGCACCGCTTTCTGGATGACTCCCAGGGGGGCCCACCAGGAGCGGAAGCTGTCTTTTTCGGCAAAGGTGGCGGCCGGCAGGACGATGTCGGCCAGCGCCATGGTGGTCGGGTTGTGAAAGAGGTCGACGACGACCACGAATTCCAGCTTCTTCAGCGCCTCATAGTGGAACTTCGTCCGCGCCGCCTGGCCGGCCAGCAGGTTGGCGCTCTGGATCCAGGCCGCCCGGATCGGATACGGCTTACCGGAGTCGATCTGTTCGATGGTCAGATCCGGATGCGCCCAGGCGCGGAACCCTTTGACCATCGGGTAGCGGTCGGCGCCGATCCGTTTCTGGCTGGCGCGGTCCATATGCTCTTGGCCGAAAAGGGCCACCAGCTCCTCGGTGGTATAGGGGTAGGTGGTGACTCCGTGCGAGGGGCGGGCGATGACGTTGCCTCCCGGAATGTCCACATTGCCGGTGATGCTCCAGAGGTGAGTAAGCGCCTGGGCCACCGAGGTCCCTTCGGGCGCCATGTCGACCGCCAGCCCCCAGTGCAGGCCAGCCGGCTTGGCGGTGGCGTAGAGCCTGGCCGCGGCGACGATCAGCTCTTCAGGGACCCAGGTGATGGCGGCGACCCGGGCCGGCGGATACTCCTGCACCCTCTTCCTCAGGCGGTCGAAGCCGACGGTCCAGCGTTCCACGAACGCCTGGTCGTAGAGCCCCTCCTGGATGATGACGTTGAGCATGCCGAGGGCCAGGGCGCCATCGGTCCCGGGGCGGAGCTGCAGATGATACTTGGCGCGGCTGCTGAGCCAGGTATGGCGCGGCTCGATGCAGATGATCTGGCTCCCCCCCCGGCGCATGCAGTCGACGATCCAGTGGCCGAAAAAACCGTCGGCACAGGTGGGGGGCGGATTGGCCCCCCATACCAGGATGACTTCCGGGTAGCTGTAAGCCGGATCGTCGTAGCGCTTTTCAAGGAACTGCGAGGCGTCGAAGACGCAGAAGTCGCCAACGGTCGACTTCATCGCCGCCAGGCGGGGGGTGTAGCACGACTGCCCCGAAAGCCCGAGCTGGCTGACGTTCGGGCTCCCATAGTTATTGGCCAGGAAGGTGATGGGGCCGCCGATGTCGCGGCCGGTCCCCTGAACAAAGACCACCGCTTCCGCCCCGTCCCGGTCGCGAATCGCCTTCAGTTTCTCTTCGCAGAAATCGTACGCCTCTGACCAGGAGATCGGGGCAAATTTCCCTTCGCCGCGGGCTCCGACCCGCTTCAGCGGCTGGGTAAGGCGATCGGGATGGTACATAAACTGGGTGAGCGCCAGGACTCGGGGGCAGGCCCGCCCCTGGTTCCAGGGGTGCTCCTCGTTCCCCTCGACCTTGATCAGCCGGCCGTTCTTTACCTGCAGCTTCTGACCGCAACCGCCATGGCATCCCGCCCCGGCCGACCAGGTCGAGGTCTTGAACTCCTGAATCCCCTTGTCGCGCTTCATCGTCGTCTCCCCTGCTTACTTGGCAACAATGGTCCTCAGCACCATCCGTGCCGTCCAAGAAAAACCATTGTTTTAAGGAGGTTACGCACGATATCCGGATCCACACCGGAGGTGTAGTGGAAATATCCCTGTTCATGATCCAAGAAATGGGCTATTTCATAGGTGGAAGCGGAATCTGTGAAATACCAACAAGAGGAGTGCCATGGACCAGAACATGTTTTTCCGCGAAGCGGTCACCCGCATCACCGGCACCCTCGACATCGCCAGCTCCCTGCAGAGATGCATCCGCTTCTTTACCACTGTCATGCCGGCCGACATCCTCCAGATCCATCTCTGGGAACAGGATCTCTGCTCGCTGCGAATTCCGGCCACCGCCAGCGCGGCGATCGTCCTGCGACCCGATGAGCTGGTGCCGGTTTCACCGGCGTACCGGACGTTGGCCGAGTGGCCGACCCATGAGGATGTCAGGATCGTCAACCACCTGGAGAGCCATATCAGCCAGAACGTCATGAAGTCGATCCGCAAATGGTACGGCCTCGAGGCCTGCTCGTTCATGGTGTTGCGGGTCCAGGTAGAGGAGCAGAGGATCTGCGACATTGCGGTCGCGGCCGAGGGGTTGGGGCGCTTCGATGAGTCGCATGCCAGGATGCTGGAGCTGCTGCGGACCCCCTTCGGCATCGCCGTCTCCAACTTTCTGCAACACCGGGAACTGGCGCTGATGCGGGACCGGCTGGCCGAGCGCAATCTGCTGCTGCGTGAGGAGCTGGAGACTCTGAGTGAATACGAAGTGGTCGGGGCGGAGACCGGTCTGCGGCAGGTGATGGAGCAGGTCTCCCGGGTGGCCGGCACCGATGCGCCGGTGCTGCTCACCGGCGAGACCGGGGTGGGAAAGGAGGTGGTGGCCCAGGCACTCCAGCAGCGCTCCCGCCGCCGGGAAGGGCCGTATGTACGGGTCAACTGTGGCGCCATTCCCGATACGCTGTTGGACAGCGAGCTGTTCGGACACGAAAAAGGGGCGTTCACCGGGGCCCAGATCCAGCGCAAGGGGCGCTTCGAGCGGGCGCACGGGGGGACGATCTTTCTCGACGAGGTCGGTGAACTCTCCCCCAGCGCCCAGGTGAAACTGCTGCGGGTGCTGCAGAGCGGGGAGGTGGAGAGGATCGGCGGCACCCGGACCATCAACGTCGACACCCGGGTGATCGCGGCCACCAACCGCGACCTGCAGCAGATGGTGAGCCAGGGAGAATTCAGACCGGACCTGTTCTTCCGGCTCAATGTCTTCCCGCTCCCCATCCCCCCCCTGCGGGAGCGACCCGAAGAC
>JACZKF010000459.1 GCA_014860175.1 Desulfuromonadales bacterium
GTACGGACTGGAGGAGTTTCTCGAGGTCAAGTCGCTGCAGTTTTGAACCGACATTTAGCCAGGAGGGGCATTAACCCCTCCTGGCCCCCTGCCTACTCGCGAACGAAAGTGTCGATATCGGTCTCGTGCACCATCCCCATCAACCGGGCGTATTCCGACTCGATCAGCTGAAAGTGATGGCTGGTCGAGCGCGCGTTCGCCTCATAGACCTGCCGCACTGCCGGATCGGTGACCTTGGCCGCCATCTCGCGCAGGCTCTGCTCGAGTTTCTTCTCTTTTTCCAGAGCCAGCGCCATCGCCTTGCGCTCGGTGAAAGTATCGTTGGCAGTGAGAAGGAGCTCCTGCATCCAACTGGAGTCGGTGAGGGCTGGCTGCTCCATGAAGGCGGTGAAGGAAGGAATGGCGTCTCCCTGATAAAGGGCGAAGAACTGGGCCGCATGCTCGCGTTCCTCCCTGGCCAGCAGTTCGAAAACCGCTCGGGCGCCGGCATCGGTCATCTGTCCAGCCGCCGCCTGGTAAAAGAGCATGGCATTTTTCTCGGTCTGGATGGAGCGCTTGATGGCTTCCTGCAGGTCAATTTCGGTCATTGTACTCTCCTGAGGTGAAATCCCGTCCCTGAGGGCTGAACGAGCTGTTCAGACCTGGGTCAGGGCGGCAATGGAAACATGGGGGGGAGGTTGAGTGTTGCCGATTAGAGTACCAAAATCGTCATCTTTGTCAAGCCCACATCTTGAACTTTCGCCGGCCGAAATGATACGGCGGTTGCTCCTTGGTGCCGCCAGGTAAAAAGCAGACCGGTCGATTGACAAAGGGCAAATGCAATCAAGAATGTCAATGAAAGCCTATAAAGAAGGAGAAGCTTCTGAATCGATAAGGCTATCAAAAAGATGTTCAGTATCAGTATAATGACTATCAAAGGTTAAGAATGCAGCTAAGTATTGGAGGCATAAATGGCCGAAGCAAAAAGTAATCTTCCTCTCATTCAACACCTTGCAGCCGTTCGTCGAGGGGAACGCCGCTTTGAGAATGCGTTCCGGGGGTGGCCCGGATGATTCTGGGCGACGAAATCCAAAAAGTCGTCGTTAATGGTAAAACGACTTATGATTTCAATATCTTTCGTACCGGTCGCAAGCATGTGGTCGGTATGTACGACGAGATCAATAGCCTGGTTTCGTTCGTCAAGGATGCCTCCGAGGGGGGGTCGAGCAAGGAAATGGCTTTCGTCCTGGTTGGTGAACCGGGAAACGGCAAAACCTTCTTCGTCGAGTTCCTCTGCCAGAAGTATCGCCAGTTCCTCTCCCTGGCGGGAAACCGCAAGTACACCTTCCGCCTGATCGGCATGGACCGTCTCGGCCATTACGGTCGCATTGCCACGATCGAGTCGCAGACCTATGAAGACCCGCTGCTGCTGGCGATGAACATCGGCGAGAGCGAAGAGGAAAATCGTGAATTCCTGGCCCGGGCCGGCGGCTTCGACGAGGCTGAAATCGAGCGGCTGTACGAGAACTATCGCCCTCTCGGTGCCTGCAGCGGCTACATGTGGAACGACATTCGCGCCTACACGGGGGGTGATCTTGACGAGATGCTCAAGTTTGTCGAGATCGTCCCGGTGCCGCTCATCGAGAGCCTCGGCACCTTGACCGGCAAATACGCCGCCAAGGACAAGATCACCTCATCGGCCGTCGATCTGCTCGGGGAAGAGTCGATTCAGCGGCTGCTCCACATCACCGACACCAACAACCCCTACCGCTTCGACCTGCGCCGGGGGGCCCTGGCCCGGGTGGCCGGCGGCGGCATCCACTTCTCCGACGAGATCTACAAGAACAAAAAAGACCTGGTCCAGGTCTATCTGGGGGTGATCCAGAACCGGGTGATCGAGATCGACGGCTACAAGTGGCCCATCGACACCCTGATCGTCGCCACCAGCAACAACTCCGAATTCAACCGCTTCCTGTCGGAAAAGGAAGAAGCGCCCATCGTCGACCGCTGCCGGATCTGTTACGTCTCCCACAATACCAACTACCGGATGCAGGAGCAGCTGACCGGCTACGCCATCGGCAGCGAAACCAAGACCACCCTGACCAAGGAGAATCTGCACCAGGATCCGAACCTCAACTATGCGGCCTCGGCGGCGGCGGTCCTCTCGCGGCTGCCGCGCTCGGAGAAACTGACGCCGGTGGAGACGATGAAGCTGGCGGCCGGGGAGGTGGCGGGGGAGAAGAGCATCAAGACGCTGGCCGAGGTCATCGACACCCTCAACCAGGATCCTGACATCACCAAGCGCTTCGGCCAGAAGGGGCTGGGGCAGCGCAATCTCGGCCGGGCGGTGCAGTTGCTGATCGAGAGCTCCGAGACCAACGAGGGGCGCTGCATCTTCGCCTACGACACCTTCCGGGCCATCGAGCGGGTCATTCTCGACTACGTGCCGGACGCCAACGACCGGGCCAAGTACCTGGACGACATGAAGACCGCCAAGGGGCTCTACCGCGAGCGGATCATGACCGAGATGTTCAACGCCTACATGGATGAGCCGTACGCCATCCGCAAGGACGTGATGAACTATGTGAACATGGTCATCGGCATCGACGCCGAGAACCTCGGCCCGGATAAGATGTGGAAGTACAAGGATCCGCAGACCCGCGAGCTGAAGGCAATGAAGATCGATGAGCGCTACATCCGCAACATCGAGGAGCGGCTCGGCCTCAAGACCGAGGAGCAGGTGGAGACTTTCCGTACCTCCATCCGCAAGATCTACGGCCAGAAGATCTCCGTCGAGCCGAATTACGATTTCATGGATAACCTGGAGCTGGTCAAGGCGGTCACCGACGTGCGGCTGAAGAGCGACATCGCCGGCGCCGGCAGCCTGATCGGGGCGCTGGCCAACCGCACCAACGAGGAGAACCAGAAGCTCTACGACCGGATGATCGACACCATGCTCAACAAGCTCGGCTATTGCCGCACCTGCGCCCAGAAAACGATCGAGTACTTCTGTACCCAGGAAGATGAGATGTAAGGTCATAGGTCATATATGCCCGATTGGACCGATAAAAATCTTTACAGCTGGAACGACCCCTCCATTCTGCAGCGGCTCGACAAGCCGCAGCCGACCTACACCACCAACATCCGCTCCATCGAAGAGCTGCTGGAACGGGACCGGCAGCGGGAGAAGGACGGCTTCCCGCGCAAGATCCGGGTCGGGCGTCTGGTG
>JACZKF010000460.1 GCA_014860175.1 Desulfuromonadales bacterium
TCCCAAATGACCCTGGCGCCAACCGATAGACCTTGATGTAGAGCTTCAGCGAGACTCCCGCTTCCCGGGTAATGACCATGTCGGGATAGAGCCAGACCTTGAAGTTATAGTCCAGGCGATAGGTCGGAGCCAGGTTCGGCCACGGTAGAGAAAACAGATACTCCCCGGTTTCCACGCCAAGGCTAAACTCCAGGGCGCTCCCCACTACCGCCAGCCCGGTCTTTGCACCGGGGAAGCCGCCCTGCGTCACTCGATAAAATTCCCTGAACCTCTCCTGGCGTGGATAGATCGATTGAAAACTCGCGGCCTCGGCCGATTCCACCCCATTTGCAGTCAGCGCCTTAACGAGATAGGTCCCCCACATGAGCGGCAACTCCATGCTGGTGGCGCTACCTGGAATTCCATCCGCCAGATCCATAGCCTTGTCCCAGGAGACGTTGGCTGGATTGAATTCGCGCTGGAAGCGCACGGCGTAGGAGCCGCCGACGGTTACGCGAGGGTCCCCATGAGGGGCCAGGCTCAGGCGCAGGAAGTTGCCGTTCTTTTGCCCGACCAGGGATGCCGGCTGGTCCGGAGCGCCCAGGCTCGCGATCACATGGGCAGCGACCGTCCACGGCGACGGGGTCCCGTACAGCGAGATCGAGCGGACCCGCACATCATAGGCCTCGCCATCCAGCACGCCGGCGACGGAAAACTGGCCAGCCAGACTCAGACTCTCCCCGCCCGCCTTCCAGGTATCGTCCATGCCAGTGCGGCGGTATTCACACTGCACCGACCGCACGCCGATCGTACTTCCTGGCGGGATCGAATAACTCACCACCAGGCGGTTGCGGTAACCCGCCTCCTCCAAGATCGCCACCCCGCGGCCGGAACTCACCCCATCGATCGACGGCGCCGGCCCAGGCAACCGAGAGCGTTCCGCCGGCAAGGTGATCTGGCTGTCAAAAGGAGGGATCTCGCCAGTCCACGCCTGATGCACCCCGGGGGCCGCGTCGACCAGGACCAGGCGAGCCGTCAGGTCGGGCCCCGGCTCGATCGCCTTGACCACCAACTCCACCGTCTCCCGGTCCGCTTCGCCGAACATCACCAGGTCCCCCACCTGCGGCCCAGCTATGGGTAACACCAGAGTCAACTGGCTGGTCTCCCCCGGTATCGTCTGCACCGAGGAAACAAAGCTCGAGCCGTCCTCGCCACGCACCCGCACGCCGTAATTTTTCCCCGCCTCCATCACCACCACGTCATCCAGGGTGATGGCGGTCACGGCGGGACCATCGGTCAAGACATCTTTGATGCGCCCCTGGCCGCCGCCCCACAGCGGCACGTCGTGCGACACCCGCACCAGGTCGCCGCGGGTGCAGATCAGCTGCTCCACGTCTGCCCACAGTTCATAGGTCTCCGGCCGCAGGCGGGCCACCGCAATATGGTACCTGCCGCACTTCCACGCCTGGCCTGGTGTGGTCACGCCAAAAAGCTGCAGCACTTCGAATTCCGTGGCATTGCCCACACCATAACCATCGTCGTAAACAATCAGCTCGTCTTGCTGCCACCCCTTCTCCGCGTTTAGAAACCGCACCCGCAAGCCGTGCACCCGCTCGCGAAACACCTTGTTGCCGCGGAACCCCCAGCTGTTGCGGGGGGTAAAATGCTGCACCGCCACCCCCTGCGGCAGGTCGCGCACCACCGAATAGCGCCCATCAACAATCGTCCAGGCGGCCAGCCCGACCGCCGCGACGTCCCGCGCAAGCTCATAGACCGTGGTGCGGCCGTCGATCACCGCGTCAAAGCGAATACTGTTGAGCTCACACCACTGCGCCCACTGCGTGAGCGCCGCCGGGTCTAGACGGCTGTGCGGCAGCGCCTTGGCGTTTGCCCGACCGCAGAACACATCGGCATAGGCCCAGGCCGGGCTGCTGGTCGGTTGCGGCGCGCTCCAGGCGGCGCCGTCGTACACCGGCAGCTTGGCCTGGGCGACCAGGTTGAACTGGTCGAGAATGCCGCTGAGCTGGTCGGTCGCCTTGATCCGCAGCACTATCTTGCACAGCGGCAATGCACTGATGACCGGATCCTCGCTCGGGATCGAGCGCAGCGCGGTCCAGTACAGGCTGTCGACCACATTCAGCAACTTCCATTCGTCCTTATCGTCCATGTCCGCCTGGGTGTAGACCCGACGCACCCGCACATCGTAGGCGCCAGTCGCCACCGGCCAGCGCACACCGACCCTCTTGACCGCTGCCTCCATCCCCTCGATGCGCAAACTGCCGGCGAAGTTGATCGAACCGTTGCCGGCCACCTCGGCGAACGGCGCCGGTGCCCAGTTGTTGCTGCCCGCCGGCGCGTACTGCACATCCAGGTCGATATAGACACTGCCAAGGCGCCCCTTGCGCCGGACATAAAACAGGCCCGAAGGGGCAGTGAAATCGAGAGAAATCGTGTCGGCCGCCTGGGTAGTGCGCGTCACCCAGGCAGTGGGGGCGGCGTTGTAGTGCCACCACCCGATGTGCCACTGCACGCAATATTGCTGATAATCCTCTTCATAGCAGTACCCTTCCGTGGGCGCCCGAAACCAGAACTGGTCATCCTGCTCGAGCAGCACCGACAGCCCCTCCTCATAGACCGATTCGGAAAAAAGCGTCAGCGGCTCATCCGCGGCCGTCCCCTCGCGGATCTCGATCTCCACCCCCTGGTACTGGTCAATCGGCGTCTCGCCGATTTTTAACTCTGACACCGCCAGCGGACCGTAGCCGACCACGAACAGCATGCGGTAGAACTGCTCGCCCCCCATGGCTTCGGTGTAGGGGAGCGCCCCCAGGGGCGGATAGAGGCGATGACGACCGTAGATCTTCGGGATGACCCCATACGGCACCAACTGGTTGCGGGTGCCGGTGATGGCGTGCGCGCGATCGAGCGAGAGCCCTCCGCCGCCGGGAAGCTTGGGGGTAGGGGGCGGGATAAGAGCATTGATCGCCAGGGCGCCGACCACGCCCACGGCCACCCCAGCCACCCCGGCATAGCCGGCGAGGGCGCCACCTTTTGCGAAAATGGCGGCTCCCCCCGCGCCACCGGAAACCCAAGCCGCCACGACCGCCACCACGATCATCAGCACCATGCGCAGGGTGTTCTTGCCGCCCCCTTCGCCGCCCTGCGGCACCACCCGGATCACCACCCGGGCGCCAGCCTTGGGGTAGGCCCGGCGCCAGCGCTCGGGCGGCACGTACTGCCCCTCGACCCAGACATGAGCGCTGCACCCCGCGGGCAGACCGGCGGCCTGGAGCATATCGAATATCGATCCCACCGCCGGCAGCTGCAGGTCGACCCGTTCGGTGCGAAACGGGTGCAGGCAGCCGGTCAGGGTGATCTCGTCACCCCACTCGCGTGCCGGATTGCCGACGCGAATCGGCTCCAGGTCAACCACGGCGCCAGAATCCATCGATGCGATTTCTCCAAAGAGGCCCATCATAACTCTCGATGCAGCTGTCGATGCCGCGCTCCACGTGCAGCATCACTGACGGGGCGATCACCACCCCCAGATGGTGTGGCCGGCCGGCGATGCGCAAAACCACCACATCCCCCGGGCTCGGCTCCGAAACTGCCGCCCACCGCTCTTGCTCGGCGCGGATCCGCGCCTCGATCGCCGCCCCGTCGCGACTGTCGCGGTACGCCTCGAAGTCGCTCACCTCAACGCCGAATCGCTCGGCCAGCACCAGGCGCACCAGCCCCCAGCAGTCACAACCGCAGCGGTCGCGGCCGTGCTCGGCGAAGGGAATTCCCACATACTCGGCGGCCCATGGCGGCAGCATCAGAACATCCCCGGGAAAGCCGCCGGCACGAAGGCCCCGGCGGGAAACGGCTCATTGAGAATATCCTCGTACCCAAGCGTCCCGCTCACGGTCAGGGCATCGTAGCCGGCGTCCTGCAGCGTGAACTCGAATGGGCCCGCCTCGACCACGTCGGGCGACGAGGCCAGCACGATCTCCAGGGTCACCGTCGGCGCGCTCGCCAGCTCCCGCACCGCCCGCACGATCGCCCGATCGACGTTGTCGATCGTCAGCGTCACCTTGGAGATCTGATCGTCCCGGTCGGCCGGCAGAGCTATATCAAACGGAAACGGCTGGTAAACGTAAGGGCTGCCCAGGTGGCCATCAAAGCCAAACAGGGCGGTGGTGTGCGGGTCGACCCGCAGCGCCTGCCCGGCGGCCGCCGCGATCTCGGCATCCGAGCGGGCGCGCGACGAGATGCGCACCTGATCGATCAGGCTGTTTAGCTTGCTGCCGCCGTCCCACCAGGAGCCGATCTGCACCGCTGCCGGCGAGGCGACGGGCAGGGTGGCGGCAGCGAATGATTCGGCCACGATGCCATCGATGAGCAGATCCAGTCCGCCGTTCAACCAGCGCAATGCGAAATCGTGCCAGCCAGCCGTCAAGGTATTCGGCACGAACCGTACCTCTGGGCCGCTCGGCCCATGAACTCGCATGGCCCAACTGTTCAAGGGGGCATTGAGATTGAGGTGATAGAGCCCCAGCAGGTTGGTTGTGGCATCCATGCCATGCCCCAGGATGGTGCTGTTGCGCGCGGCCGTCCCGAGCCACGCCGGGACGAACGTCCCCACCTCGAATGTCCCCTCTGTCCAATCGAAAATTGACCCTGGGATTGTCAGCGATTCGGCCGCCCGGTCGCCGGCGGCCGCCTCTACCATGATCGCCTGGCCGAAGCGGCCCGCCTCGAACCGCGGCTGATCGACATCCACCACCGTCACACCATCGCTGAGCAGTGCCGTCGACGCGCGGGTAAAGGC
>JACZKF010000042.1 GCA_014860175.1 Desulfuromonadales bacterium
CGGGGGCTGCACCCCCGGACCCCGCCCTACTTCTTTTGCTGCGCCCAACCCTCCCATCCGGGCTTGCCGGAGCGGAGTGGACGTTTCGGGAAAAAGACCGGCAGACTGCCCGAGCGCTGTTTGCGAGTTTCTGCCGGTCCCCGAAACGTCTGCGCAGCGGAGGGGACCCGCCGTCGTTCAGGCGGGCAAGGCTGGTTGGGTGCCCTTTTTCTGCTTTCTCTTTTTGGGCAAGCAAAAAGAGTAAGTCGTCGGCGGGGGACGAAACCCCCGGGTTTCGGTGCCCGTTGGTCTTGCCTGTAGCAGTCAACTCAAAACTCAAAACTCAAACCTCAAAACTGCCTACAAAACCGCCAACTCCTCGGCCGAAAATGTAATGTGCTTGATGCCGTCGGCGGCGACGCGGAAGGTGTTTTCGATGCCGACAGCGCCGAGGCCGGGGAAGACCGCCTTCGGCTCGAAGGCGAAAGTCATCCCCTCCTGCAGCAGCTGATCCTTGAAGCCTCGGGCGATGAAGGGGTACTCGTCGATCTCGACGCCGATGCCGTGGCCGATGAAAGAGACCTGCGCCCCCTTGCTCCCCATGAAATGGTCCTGATAACCCATCTCGACGGCGAACTGGTAACAGAGATCGTAGATCTCCCCCCAGGCGACCCCGGGGCGGGCGACCTCCTTCATCTTCTGCTGCACCCGGTACATGTCGTCGTAGGCCTTGCGCAGCTGGTCGGGCAAACCGCCGAGGCAGAGGATGCGGGTCTGGTCGACCAGGTAGCCGTCGAAGGCGCCAGGCAAATCGAGGGTGATCGGCTCATTGCGGCGGATGGTCTTGTAGCTCGCCCCCTGGCCGATGGACGGGTTGACCCCCATCCCCCCCAGCGGGGCGTCGAGAAAGGCCGGGGCGGCGCTGTCGGCGCCGGAGAAAACGTGGCCGTAGAACAGCTCGGAGTTGAAGCCGCGCATCCGGGTGATCCCCTGGTGCCCCTGCTTGCGGGCGCAGAATTCAAGTTCGGCAGCCAGCTCGAGGTCGGTCATCCCTTCGCGGATCACCTCCTTGGCCCGCTGGAAGACCCGGTCGACCTGCAGAGCCGCATCCTTCATGATGTCAATTTCGTAGCGGCTCTTGATCGCCCGCACGGTGCGGATGTGCGGCGTGGCACTGACCATCTCGCACCCTTCAAGGACTTTGGTGAAGCGCTGGAACAGTTCAACCGGCACCACATCGAGTTCCATCCCCGCCTTTTTCGGCTGGGGATAACCGTGCTCGGCCAGAGCAGCGGGGAGATCTTTCGGGCTCTTGAACGCCAGCACCTGCTGCAGGCCGCTCTCCATCCGCGCCCGGCCGTGGTCCTTGCGCACCAGATAAAGCGGCTGGCCGGCTGCCGGAACATACAGGACCCCCTGCTGGACGGTACCGGTAAAGTAGAACAGATCAGCATTTTGCAGGATGAGAACGGCATCGAGCCCGTCTTTCTCCATCTCGGCCTGCAGCCGCTGGTAGCGCGATTCAAGCTCGCTGGCGGGGGTGATGCGCATTTGAAAACCTCCCAAAATTTGTCTAATTGGTCATATAGGTCCAATTGGACCTATTTAGATTTTCACGCCGTTTTAATCGCCGCCGCCTCTTCCAGCCCCAACTCCTCGATGGCCATCTCCCGCAGCTTGAATTTCTGGATCTTGCCGCTGGCGGTCATCGGGTATTCGGTGACGAACTTGACGTAGTAGGGGTTCTTGTAGTTGGCAATCCGGCCGCGGCAGAACTCGCGGATCTCCTCTTCGGTGCAGACGATGCCGTCCTTGAGCTTGACCGCCGCCATCACCTGTTCGCCGTATTTGCGGTCAGGGACGCCGTAGACCTGCACGTCGGCGACCTTCGGGTGGGTGTAGAGGAACTCCTCGATCTCCCGCGGATAGATGTTCTCGCCGCCGCGGATGATCATCTGCTTGATACGGCCGGTGATCTTGAAGTAGCCGTTTTCGTCCATCACCGCCAGGTCGCCGGTGTGCAGCCAGCCGTCGGCATCGATCGCCTTGGCCGTCTCCTCCGCCATCTGGTAATACCCCTTCATCACATGGTAGCCGCGGGTGCACAGCTCCCCCTGCTTGCCCGGCGGGAGGGAGGTGCCGGTTTCGATGTCGACGATCTTCACCTCGACATCCGGCATCGCCCGGCCGACGCTCGCCACCCGCAGTTCGATCGGATCGTCGGTGCGGGTCATGGTAATCCCGGGGGAGGACTCGGTCTGCCCGTAGGTAATGGTAATCTCGGAGCAGTGCATGTCGCGGATGACCCGCTTCATCACCTCGATGGGGCAGGGAGAACCGGCCATGATGCCGGTGCGCAGAGAGGATAGATCGTACTTGCGGAAGGCAGGGTGCTCCAGTTCGGCAATGAACATGGTCGGCACGCCGTGTACCGCAGTACATTTCTCCGCCTCGATGGTCTTGAGCACCGCCTCCGGGTTGAAGGTCTCCACCGGCACCATGGCGGCGCCGTGGCTGACGCAGGCCAGTACCCCCAGGACACAGCCGAAGCAGTGAAAGAAGGGGACCGGGATGCACAGCCGGTCTTTTTCGGTGAATTTCATGCACTCGCCGATATGGAAGCCGTTGTTCACCAGATTGTGATGGGTCAGCATCACCCCTTTGGGAAAGCCGGTCGTCCCCGAGGTGTACTGGATGTTGATCACCTCGTGCTCCTGCAGGGAGGCTTTCACCCGGGCCAGCTCCGCTGCCGCAACCTGCTCTCCCAGCTTCTCCAGGGCGGCATAGGCGAGCATGCCGGCGGGGGCCGGGTGGCCGAGAAAGATCGCATGTTTCAGAAAAGGGAGCCGCGGGTCGGCCAGACTCCCAGGGGTGGCGCTCTCCAGGGCCGGGACTACCTGGTAGAGCGTCTGCACGTAATCGGTATCCTTGAACCCCTGCACCAGGAACAGCGTGGTGGCATCGGATTGGCGCAGCACGTACTCCAGTTCGGAGCTTTTGTAGTTGGTGTTGATGGTGACCAGGACGGCGCCGATCTTGGCCGTGGCAAACTGCAGGATGGGCCATTGCGGGACGTTGGTGGCCCAGATGGCGACATGCTCCCCCTTGCCGATCCCAAGGGCGAGCAGCCCGCGAGCCACCCGGTCGGTCAAGTCGTCGAATTGCCGATAAGACAGACGCAGTCCGCGGTCGGGGTAAACCAGGGCGTCGCGGGCGGGGAAACGGCGGGCGACATCCTCCAGCAGGGCGCCAAGGGTGAAATGCAGGGGAGCAGACATGACAGCAGACCTCCAGGAATCAGGTTCAGCAAGGGTTCAGTTTACTCAAACTTAAATTTGATGAACTTAACTGCTCGTTTTTAAAACAGATTTTTGAATAACATGGGGAAATTTTTTAGTCAATTCAAAAAAAGCGTGTCCCCTTGGGCAGTTGGCTCGAATGCCCGGAGTTTCAGTGAAAACTCCTTCGGCCCGGCACCGAGGGGTGGTATTTTTTTAGGCAAAAAGCCATTTCCGCCGGAGTCTCCGTTCGCTGGACAGCAGCATGGCCGATTGTCCACAGGACTGTCCACATCTTTTGTGGATGGGCGGGGGCCCGGCCGTGCGGCGGCGTGCTACTGGAGCACTTCCGCCGTCAGCACTGCCGGGACCACCATGCCGAGCGACATGATAACCTTCATCGCCTCCTCCATGTTCATCTCTGCCGGATAGACCTGACCCTCCTCCAGGACCAGTACGTAACCGCTGGTCGGGTTGGGAGCAGTGGGGATGAAACAGGAATAGTAACGTTTGCCCGAGGCAGTGCGATGCTCGTTGGTGACATAGGCGACGGTATAGGAGTTCACTTTCGGAAACTCGACCAGGACTGCCCGCCGGTAGGCCTCCCCCTCTCTTTTGCGGCCCATGATCTGAGTGACCTGGCGGGCTGAGAAATAGATGGTGCGGGCGATCGGGATCCGGGCCAAAAAACGGTCCCAGCGATTCCCCAGATATTTTGCGGCCACATTGGTGGCGGCCGCCCCGAACAGGTAGAGCCCGAGAAGACCGAGGGCCAGACCGAAACCGGGCAGGTAGAATTCCCGGCCGAGAAGCAGGCGTTGCGTGAGACGGATATAGGGGGCGAGAACCCCGTCGGCCAGATTGAACAGAAAACGCAGGACGAACAGGGTGATCCCCAGGGGGATGACCACCAGCAGGCCGGCGGCCAAGGTCTGCTTCAGATGACGGAGCAGACCTGCGGCCAGGCGACTGGTCCAACGCTTGGGCATCTGGGTCACGACGACTTCTCCACCTAGGGGGTAATTTTACTGAAGCTTTTCGGTATGAATGACATCCGGGGCAACCATGCCGCCGGACATGATGATCTTCATCGCCTCTTCGACGCTGAAGGAGGCGGGATAGACCTGGTCCTCGGCCAGAATCAACACAAAGCCGGAGGTGGGATTTGGCGAGGTGGGAATGAAGCAGGTGTAGTAGCGTTTGCCGGAGGCGGTTACCGTCTCGTTGGTAATAAAAGCGACGGAGTAGGAGCCCTCTTTGGGAAAGTCGACGTAGACGGCACGGCGGAAGGAGGAGCGACCCCGCCTGGAGAGGACCTCCATCAACTGCTTGGAAGAGACATAGATGGTCTTTACCAGAGGGATTCGGGTGAGGAGGCGATCCCAGTAGCTGACGATCTGCCGGCCGAAAACATTGGTCGCCAGAATGCCGAACAGATAGACGACGATCAGACCGGTGATCATTCCCAGGCCGGGGATGTAGAATCCCTCGCCGAAGAAGAAGGCCGCTACCCTCCGGATGAAAGGGGCGAGGACGCCATCGGCGAGATTGAACAGGAACCGCAGGATGAACAGGGTGATCCCCAGCGGGATCACCAGCAACAGGCCAGCGGCCAGTTTCTTCCTCAAGTGGTTAATCAGGCCATGGCCGGGGATATGATGATGCGGGACTTGGGGGGTGTCCATTCAACAATCTCCTGGGCGTCCGGGGTAATGGCGGCGCCCATTGTACTCGAAAGAAGACCGCCGAACAAGAAGGGACAACGGAACGGAGAAGGGCGCCGGCAAGACGCCCTTCTCCGGTAATTGTTGCGAACCGTATCCGCTCTGGCTGGCAAGAGCCGGGCGGGGTTATTTGATGACGGCCGGTTTGGTTTTCCCCTTCATCGCCGCCTGCAGCATCTCCACCCCTTTGCGCGCTTCGATATGGGACTGAAGCAGCGAGCGGCGCGCCAGATCCGGGTTATGCCAGCCGTCGCTGTTTTCCGCCGTCCACCATTCCCACAACACATGGGAGATCTCATGCTGTTTGCGGGCCTGGGCCAGAGTCGCCTCGGGAACCCCCTGGCGCACCGCCTCCTGGTAAGTGTCGATCAGCACCGACAGCTGGTATTCGGCTTTGCGAATCTTGCCACGGGTGTAGTTCTGCACCGCATCGACCTGGTAGAGGAGCTCTTCCGGCGATGAGTCCTGGTGACAGTTGAGGCAGGTACGCTCGACGTTGTGGCGGGGGCGCAGCATGGCATGATTGGTATATTCCTTCCCCCCCTCGGAGATCTTCCCGAGGTGACAATCGACGCATTTGACCCCGGCCCGGTCGTGGGGGCTCTGCCAATAGGTCTCCATCTCCGGATGCTGAAGCTTGATCAAGCGGGCGCCGGTGACGGCGTGGCGGAAATCGCGGAACCCTACCTTATCGTAGTGGTTGAGGACGTCAAGGACGTTTTTCCACGGGAAATGGTTTGTCAGGCGGCTGTCGTAGCCGATTTTCCCCTCTCCTTCAGGGGGGAGGCCGGCGTTGCAGTTGTATTCCACATGACACTGGGCGCACAGCAGATTGGAGTCAGCTTCAGCCAGCAGCCCGATCTTGCGGAAATCACGGAAGTCGACGACCTGCAGCGCCTGCTTCCCCTTATCTTCGGCGTAGGGGGTGGCGCCATCGCGCTGCACCGCCTCGATCAAGGCATCGCGAACGACCCGCGGCCGGGCTCCGTGCGGGTCGTGGCAGTGGATGCAGCCGACCGGGTTGTGCACCGCCCTGACCAGTTCGTTGACGTCGGAGGTGCGGCTCCAGCGTGCGTTGGGGGAGGGGTCACCCATGTACTGCCAGTCGAGGATCAGGTCGCTGGTCTTGCACTGCAGACAGGTGGCATTGCCGGCGCTGGCCAAGCCGGAGATCGGCTCGCCGGTGTCCTCGAGGACGTCCCAGGTCTTCCCTGGCCGGGTGACCCCCCAGGCGTCCTTGAACTGGTAGCGACCGCTGGCGAAACGGTCCACTGTCAACTGGTCGACAACCATGAACGGGTGGCTGCGCGGCTCATTGTGCTCGATGGTAAAACCGTGCGGGGCGAGGAGCTTGTCCTGCAGCGGCGAGCGCCCCCCCGGCACCCCTTTTTCCTGCCGGGCCTCGGCCTCCCAATTCACCAGCATCGAGCTCTGATATTGCGGCTCATGGCACTGGCCGCAGGTTTCCGGCTCGAGGCTGGTCCGGGGGTGGTTTGTCGGCTCCTGCAGGTGCGCCTGCACGTCGCCGTGGCAAGTGTTGCAGGCCAGGGAGGCGTGGGGCGATTTCTGCCACAGCTGGTCCACCTCGCCATGACAGCCGAAACAGGTATCGGCATCGATCTGCTCCTGCCCCGGCGGCGGCTGGGGCGCCGGAGCCGGTTGCTGCCGGAGCGCCTGCCCCACCGCCGGCCCGGCGGCAGCGGCCAGAATAGCCACCCCGGCCAGCACGATCAGTTTCCATGTCTGCTGTGGTCGTCGCATGTTCGTCTCCCCTTATTGTTGGCGTATTGGCTGCAATTCATGTTAACAGCCACGTGCCGGCATGCAACGGGGTCGACAAACAGACGGCGAGGCTCATGGGGAGCCTCGCCGCAGGAGAGAGCGAGGTCGGCTCAGCCGACTTCGTCGTAGGTGCAGGTGAGCAGATCGTCTTCGTTGAGGCGGGAGCAGTCGGGGCAGACCAGTTGCCCGTCATCTTCACGCAGCAGAAGTTCTTCCTCGGGGTAGAGCATGCAGCAGTCGCTGCAACGCTTGTCGCTCATGATCATCACCTCCAAGCTTACCTTCCTGGTCTTAATTTTACTGCAGAAAGGTCCGCTCCGCCAGGGGTGACTAGCTTGCCGCCGGCGCCAGGGCCGCCAATTTATCCTTGAGCTCCTTTTCCTTTTGCCGGCGGGCGGAGACGTCGCGCATGACGGCGGCCACCCCGAGCAGCTCCCCCTGATCATCGCGCAGCATGACGATGGAGAACTCACTGGAGATCTGCCCCCCATCCCGGGTCAGGGCCGGCACACAGAGAAGCTCACGGCCGTATTGACTGGCGCCGCCGGCCATCACCCGCGCATACCCTTCCCAGTGGCGCCCCCGCAGCCGCTCGGGGATGATCAGGTCAAGGGAGCGTCCCAACGCCTGTTCAGCCGGGTAGCCGAACATCGCTTCCGCACCGGCGTTCCAGAGGCGAATGACCCCCTCACGGTCGGCAAAGAGAATCGCTTCCGGCGCCTGCTTCAAAATATCGCGGTAGATCTGGTTTTCCATGGTCTGCTCCTTGATGACGGTCTCAGGGTTTCAGAGGCTGCTTCTGCCGGGATAGGGGATTCCCCCCGGCACCGTTTCCGACCCCTTTTCTCCGGCCCGGGCTTCCGCTTCGGCGGCCTCGGTGCCGGTGGAGGCGATCAGCTTGAGGTTTTTCACCCCGCGGACCTCGGAGGAATACATCCAGATCAGCGACCAGCAGGTGATGGCGAACAGCAACATGAAGATGCTGCTGTTGACGCTGGTAAGGTCGACCAGAGCGCCGAACAGGATCGGGAAGAGAAAGCCGCCGAGCCCCCCCATCAGGCCGACGATCCCCGAGATGACGCCGATATTGTGCGGGTACTCGTCTCCGATGTACTTGAAGACCGAGGCTTTGCCGAACCCCCAGGCGATGCCGACCACAAACAGCAAGGCGGTGAACAGCCAGACGTTGAGGCCGAGACTGACGGTTTTCTCGCCGCCGAGGGTCCGGATCACCAACTGGGTCGGCGGCAGGGCCAGCAGCAGCAGACAGACGCAGGAGGCCCACATCACCCACCAGGTGACGGTATGGGCGCCGAAGCGGTCGGACAGCCACCCTCCCAAGGCGCGGATCACCCCCGAGGGAAGGACGAAAATGGCGGCGATCAGGGCGGCGGTGCGGATGTCGAAGCCGTATTCGCTGATGTAGTACTTGGTCATCCAGAGGGAGAGGGCGACGTAACCGCCGAAGACGATGGAGTAGTACTGGCAGTATTTCCAGACCCGGACGTCCTTGAGGGCGGCCAGCTGGTTGCGGAAAGTGACCTGACCGCCGACCTTGTGGTGCGGTTCCGAGTAGGTGAAAAGCCAGAACAGGGCCACCGTCACCGTCATCACCACGGCGTAGACTTTGGGAACCGCCTGCCAGCCATAGGCAATCACCAGGCTGGGGGCGACGAATTTGGTGACCGCCGCCCCGGCGTTGCCGGCGCCGAAGATCCCCATGGCAAACCCCTTGCGCTCGGGGCTGAACCAGCGGCCGGTATAGGCGATGCCGACCGAGAACGACCCCCCCGCCACCCCGACGAACAGCCCGAGGACGAGGAACTGCCAGTACTGGGTGGCGGCGCTGATCAGGTAGATGGGGAGGATGGTGGCCAGCATCAGGACGGTGAAGACGATGCGGCCGCCGTATCTGTCGGTCCACATCCCGAGGGGGAGACGGATCAGGGAACCGGTGAGAATGGGGGTGGCCGCCAGCAGTCCGAACTGGGTGTCGGTGAGTTGCAGCCCGGTCTTGATCGGGATGCCGATGATCGAGAACATCACCCACACCGCGAAACAGGTGGTGAAGGCGAGAGTGCTCATGCTGAGGACCGAAACCTGTTTCTGCGTCTGCGTGGCCATTGTCGACCTCCTTTTCGCCTTGGCGCCCCTGGCGCTAGCTGACGGGCCCTTCCGCATCGGCGACCTGTTTCGCCGTGGCATTCGACAAAAAAACAATGTCTCAGGATGGCCCGACTATAGCCCAGCTGCCGAGCGGATTCCTTGACTCAGATCAAATCAGCAGAAAGCCCCCTGGAGAGGGGGCTTTCTGGGTAACTCTCTCAGGCTGATCAAAAATGCCCAGATGCAAGGCGGACAAAATCCTGAGAAATAAGGCGTACCTGGAAGGTACGCCGTTGACGAAGGATGAGGACAACGCCGCAGATGGGCGTTTTTCATCAGCCCTGCTAGCAAGGCATCTCGGCGTTGCGACGGGAGTAATACCACCAGGTCATGACGATACAGCTCAGGTAAAAGACGATAAAGCCGTAGAGGGCCGCTTCCGGACCGCCGGTCAAGGTGATGGAGGTGCCGAACCCTTTGGGGATGAAAAAGGCGCCGTAGGCGGCAAAGGCGGAGCTGAAACCGAGAACCGCCGCCGACTCCTTGGCCGCATCCTTCAGCGCCTGGGCCTGGCGTACGTCCCCTTCGTCGGCATCGAGGCAGCCGTGCTGGGTCAGGAAAATGATCGGGATCATGCGGAAGGTCGAGCCGTTGCCGACGCCGGTGGTGGCAAACAGGATAATGAACATGGCGAGAAAGCCCCAGAAGTTGCCGCCGACGCCCCCCTCGGGCAAAAAGGCGAGAACGCCGAAGACCGCCGCCGCCATGACGATGAAGTTCCAGAAGGTGACCCGGGCGCCGCCGAGCTTGTCGGCCAGCCAGCCGCCGACCGGGCGGATCAGAGCGCCGACCAGAGGGCCGAGGAAGGCGTATTTGGTCGGATCGATGGCTGGGAACTGCCCCTTGATCAGCAACGGCAGACCGGCCGAGTAGCCGATGAAAGAGCCGAAGGTCCCGAGGTAGAGCCAGCACATCAACCAGTTGTGCTTGCGGCGGAAGATCACCGACTGCTCCTTGAAGGACGACTTGGCGCTGGCGATGTCATGCATCCCGAACCAGGCGGCGATGGTCGCCAGGACGATGGCCGGCACCCAGATGAAGCCGGCATTCTGCAGCCACAGCTGGCGGGTCGCCTCCCCTTTGACCCAGGTCTGCGGCTCCCCACCGAGGGCGCCGAAGACCCCGGCGGCGATCACCACCGGCACCAGAAACTGCATCGCGCTCACCCCCAGGTTGCCGAGGCCGGCGTTGAGGCCGAGGGCCGTCCCTTTCTGGGCTTTGGGGAAGAAGAAGCTGATGTTGGACATCGAGGAGGCGAAATTGCCCCCACCGAAACCGCACAGCAGGGCGAGCACCAGCATCACCCCGTAGGGGGTGGCGGAGTTCTGCACGGCGAAGCCGATCCCGACCGCCGGCAGCAGCAGCGAGGCGGTGGAGATGGTGGTCCAGAGACGGCCGCCGAAGATCGGCACCATGAAGGAGTAGAAGATGCGCAGCGTCGCCCCGGAGAGGCCGGGGAGAGCGGCCAGCCAGAAGAGCTGGTTGGTGCTGTAGGGGAAGCCGAGATTGGGGAGGTTCACCACCACCACGCTCCAGACCATCCAGACGGCAAAGGCGAGAAAGAGGGCGGGGATGGAGATCCACAGGTTGCGGGTGGCGATCGCCTTGCCGGTCGAGTCCCAGAAGGTCTGGTCTTCGGGTTTCCATTCGGTGAGTACGCGGGTGGCCATGGTGAGCCTCCTTTC
>JACZKF010000461.1 GCA_014860175.1 Desulfuromonadales bacterium
TCTGACCACCATGTACGAGAATTTCGACGCCGAGGGGGTCGAGGAGATCCTGCAGTCGATGCCGTTTCCCAGCATGGAGGCGCTCTATGCCGATCGCCCGCTGACCGCCCAGGAGCGCGCCGACGTCGGCGCCTACCTGGAACAGGTCGGCGGCCTGGAGCCGCCCCGCATCGCCGGCGCCCTGGTCTCCGAGGCCTTCGCCGGGCTCGGGGTGCTGTTCATCATTTTCTACATTTTCGGCCGCCGCCGTCTGTCGCCGGTTCGCTCGGCGTTGTCGGACCAGAGCCGCAGTCACCGATAAGGGGGAGTTATGAGCTGGGTAAAAGATATCGTCGACCCGCAGGCCCGCCGCTGGGAAGACCATTACCGCAACCGCCACCAGCACGACCGGGTGGTGCGCTCCACCCACGGGGTCAACTGCACCGGCAGCTGTTCCTGGAACGTGGCGGTCAAAGACGGCATCGTCGCCTGGGAGATGCAGGCGACCGACTACCCGCCGCTGGCCGGCGACCTCCCTCCCTATGAGCCGCGCGGCTGCCAGCGGGGGATCAGCTGCTCCTGGTATCTGTACAGTCCGCTGCGGGTGAAGTACCCCTATCTGCGCGGAGCGCTCCTCGATTTCTGGCGTCAGGCCAAGGCCGAACACGCCGACCCGGTGGCCGCCTGGCGCTCCATCGTCGAAGACCCGCAGAAGCGCCGCGCCTACCAGCAGGCCCGCGGCAAAGGGGGCTTTCGCCGCTTCGACTGGGAGGAGGCTCTGGAGCTGATCGCCGCCTCGACGGTCTACACCATTCTCAAGTATGGCCCTGACCGGGTCATCGGCTTCTCCCCCATCCCGGCCATGTCGATGCTCAGCTTCGCCGGCGGCTCGCGCTTTCTGCAGCTGTTGGGAGGGGTGAATCTCTCCTTCTACGACTGGTACTGCGACCTCCCCAACGCCTCGCCGGAGATCTGGGGGGAGCAGACCGACGTCGCCGAGAGCGCCGACTGGTACAACAGCAAGTTCATCACGGTCATGGGTTCCAACCCGGGGATGACCCGCACCCCCGACGTCCACTTCCTGGCCGAGGCGCGGCAGAACGGGACCAAGGTCGCCATCCTCTCCCCCGACTACAGCATGAGCTGCAAGTACGGCGACTGGTGGATCCCGGCCCACGCCGGCCAGGACGGCGCCTTCTGGATGGCGGTCAATCACGTCATCCTCAAAGAGTTCCACGCCGGGGCCAAGACCCCCTTCTTCCTCGACTACCTGCGCCGCTATACCGACTCCCCCTTCCTCATCGCCTTGGAAGAAGGGGCCGACGGTACCTTCAACGCCGGGCGGATGGTGCGTGGCGGCCGACTGCCGCGTTACCGGGAGGCGGAAAACGGCGAATTCAAGTTCCTGGTCTGGGACGAGGCGAGCGACGCCCCGCGCATGCCGCTGGGAAGCCTTGGCTTTCGCTGGCAGCAGCAGAAGGGGGAGTGGAACCTGCAGCTCAAAGATGCCCTCGACGGCAGCGAGATCGCCCCGCGCCTCTCCTTCCTCGACGCCCACGAGGCGGTGCTGCCGGTCGTCTTCAGCGATTTTGCCGAAGAGACCACCGCCCGTCGCTCGGTGCCGGTGCGCTATCTGGAGACGGCGGACGGCAAAGTGGCGGTCGCCACTATCTATGATTTGCTGATGGCCCAGTTCGGCGTCAGCCGCGGCCCCCTGAGCGACGGCTACCCGCTCGATTACGACGACGAGACCGGGGCCTACACCCCGGCTTGGCAGGAGAAGTTCACCGGCATCGATCGCCAGACGGTGCTGCGGTTCGCCCGCGAGTGGGCCGCCACCGCCGAGCGTACCGAAGGGAAGTGCTCGATCATCATCGGCGCCGGGATCAACCACTGGTATCACGCCAACCTGACCTACCGGGCCGGCATCGTCGCCCTGATGCTGTGCGGCTGCGTCGGCAGAAACGGCGGCGGCCTCAATCACTACGTCGGCCAGGAGAAGCTGGCGCCGCAGGCCCCCTGGGGGACCATCGCCGCCGCCCTCGACTGGAGCAAGCCGCCGCGCTTCCAGAACACCCCCTCCTTCCACTACGTGCACAGCGATCAGTGGCGCTACGAGCGGGCCACCGAGGAGGAGAAGATCAACCCGGCGGCGCAGCAGCAAGGGCTCCCTGCCAGCCTCACCGGCGGCCACACCATGGACCACCAGGTGCGGGCGGTCAAGCGCGGCTGGCTGCCGTTCTATCCCCAGTTCGATCGCAACCCGCTCGATCTGGTGCCTCAGGCCGAAGCGGCCGGGGCGAAGAGCAACGAGGAGATCGTCGCCTGGGCGGTGCAGCAGATCAAGGAGAAGAAGCTGCGCTTTGCCGTCGAAGACCCGGACGCCCCGGAGAACTGGCCTCGGCTCTGGTATATCTGGCGCGGCAACGCCCTCTCCTCCAGCGCCAAAGGGCAGGAGTATTTCCTCAAGCACTACCTGGGGACCCACTCCAGCACCATCGCCCCGGAGACCGGCAAGGAAGGGGTGACCGAGGCGGTCTGGCGCGATCAGGCGCCGGAAGGGAAGCTCGACCTGGTGGTCAACATCAACTTCCGCATGGACACCTCGGCCATCTACTCGGACCTGGTCCTTCCTACCGCCACCTGGTACGAGAAGGATGACCTCAACACGACCGACATGCACTCCTACATCCACCCCCTGCAGGCGGCCGTCGCCCCCTGTTGGGAATCGCGCCCCGACTGGGACATTTTCCAGGCGGTGGCCCGCAAGGTGAGCGAGCTGTCGGCGGTTCATCTCCCCGGAAAAGTGCGCGACCTGGTCGCCGTCCCGCTGCAGCACGACACCCCGGCGGAGATGGCGCAGTCGGAAGTGCGCGACTGGAGCAAGGGGGAGTGCGAACCGATCCCCGGCAAGACGATGCCCGGCCTGATGGTGGTGGAGCGCGACTATGCCAACCTGTTCAACCGCTTCGTCTCCTTCGGCCCCGGCGCCCGGGCCAACGGCCTGGGGGTCCACGGCCTCTCCTGGCCCATCGAGGACATGTACGACGAACTTCTCGCCAGCCGCCCGACGGTGGAGTGGGGAGGGGGGCGCTACCCGTCGCTGGCCAAGGCGGCCGACGCCGCCAACATCATCCTGCACCTGGCGCCGGAGACCAACGGCGAGGCGGCCTACCGGGCGTTCCAGGCCGAGGAGAAGAAGGTCGGTCTGCCGCTGGTCGACCTGGCGGAGAAGAGCCGCAGCGTGCGCACCAGTTTCGACGACATCGGCCGCCAGCCCCGGCGGCTGCTGACCAGCCCCTGCTGGAGCGGCATCAGCAACGACGGGCGGGCCTACAGCGCCTACTGTCTCAATGTCGAGCGGCTCGTCCCCTGGCGCACCCTGACCGGCCGCCAGCACTTCTACCTCGACCACCAGAGCTACATCGCCTATGGCGAGCACCTGCCGACCTACAAGCCGAAACCGGCCCCCGGGATGTTGCAGGATCTGGTGGCGAGCCGCCCGGAAGGAAACGCCATCGCCCTCAACTACCTGACGCCCCACGGCAAGTGGGGGATCCACTCGACCTACGGCGACAACCATCGGATGCTCACCCTCTCCCGAGGCTTGCACCCCTGCTGGCTCAACGAGAAGGATGCGGCCCGGATCGGGGTCGTCGACAACGACTGGCTGGAGGTCTACAACGATCACGGGGTGGTGGTCACCCGGGCGGTGGTGAGTCACCGCATCCCGAAGGGGCTCGCCTTCATCTATCACGCCCCCGAGCGCACCATCGGCGTCCCGAAATCGCCGCTGCGGGGGAACATGCGGGCCGGCAGCCACAACAGCCTGATCCGCACCCGTCTCAAGCCGAACCTGATGGCCGGCGGCTACGGCCAGTTCAGCTACGGCTTCAACTACTGGGGCCCCACCGGCACCAACCGCGACACCTACATCCTGGTGCGCAAGCTCGAAGGAGAGCCGCAATGGTGAGGGGGAAATC
>JACZKF010000462.1 GCA_014860175.1 Desulfuromonadales bacterium
CCGTAGTAGAGGGTGTACGTGCCGGTGAAGCCGGCGGGGGGGTCGGTCCAGATGAATTTGAACCATCGGCTGGCGACCACCGCCTCGGCCAGCGGTTCGATGGCCTCGGGGACCCAGTCGCTGGCGACCAGGTTGGAGAAGGAGCTCTCGTAGCCGTCGGAGTTGTAGGCGGTGACGGTGAAATAGTAGATCCGGCTCTCGGCCAGGCCGTGGAGGGTGGCGGTGGTCGTCAGGCCGACGTCGACGGGAGACGCCCCTTCCCGGGCGCCGGTGCCGTCGTAGGGGAGGGTGGGGCTATCGACCTGGTAATAGATCTTGTAGCCGGCGATGTCCGGTTCCGTGTTGGGATCCCACGCCAGAGAGACATCCTTGCCGCAGGCCACCGCCGGGACCAACAGGGTAAGACAGGCCAGAAGAAGCCACCGCATTGCAACCCCCTTGAACGAATGTAGATGGCTCTATTTCAGCAATGACCGTGCCAGCCTCCGTTTCCCCCCTTTTATCCGGTGAGCCGGGCCTCGGCAGCCTATCGCTCCTGCCCTTCCGGGGAATGGCCGCCCGCGGTGACACAGAATGTCGCTCTCATTAACATTTTTGGACGAAGGTCGAGGGAGTTGGTTGACAGGAATGTCTTAACGCCGGGATTGAGGGGGAGGATTGTCGGGGGGAGCGGTTTTGGTGGTGGTTTTCGCCGCTGGTTCCGGCTTCACTTTGACCTCGATCTCACCGGCTTCGCGCCGCAGATATTCGACTTCGTGGTAGATCTTCATCTCTTCGCCCCGCAGCAGATGCACGATTTCGCTCTCCTCGGTCTGCCAGCGGCCGAGGAGTATCAGTTCACCGATGGCAATCGACAGCGTCCATTCGATCTCCTCCTCGCCGGCGCCGTTTTGCCAGATCGCCCCCGCCTCGACCGGCTCGCCGTGCGTCTCCTGCAGCAGAGCGCCGACTTTGGCAAAGTCGGCCAGGTACAGATTGGCATTGTCGTGCTCTTCGGCAAAGGCATATTTGGCGTTGACCAGGCGATCTTTGGCCAGGACGTAAACGACGAAGGTCGGCAGGCCGGCCAGATCGTCGCCGAAGACCAGGATCTTTACCCCCTCCTGCAGAGGCGATTCGGCAATGAGGCTGCTCGATTCTTTCTCCCGGATCTGCGCCTCGCTGTTCCCCCAATCACAGTTGCGGAAACTCTCCCCGGCCGCGGGAGAAAAGGAGGGGAGGCAGAGAAAGAGTAGGGGGAGGAACCACTTTTTGCACATGCTCGGCCGCCTTGGGCAAGAGGTCAGAGATCAGAATCGAAACTCCTGGGGGGGACGAATCTGCTCCATGACTTTGCCGCTGGTCTTCCCCGACTGTTTGCTGGCGTAAACGACCTCGTGGCTGATGGCGAGGTTCTCCCCGCGCAGGACGTGGGTGATCAGGGTCTCCCCCTCCTCCCAGTAACTCTTCAGCACCACCTGGCCGACGGCGATCATCCGCCCCAGGTTGCTGCGCTCGGCCGCTCCCCCCTGGCGCCAGAGCTCCTCCGACTTCAACGGCTGGCCGTAGCGTTGGCGCAACGCCTCTTCCACCCGGGCGTAATCATCGAGGAAGGCCTCCTCGCGCCAGTGTTTCTGGGGGAAGAAGTACTTGGTCTGGACCAGGCGGTCATCGGTCAACAGATAGATGGCGAAGGCCTCCAGCCCGGCCATGGTGTCGTTGACGAACAGCGCCTTCATCCCTTCGCCGGGCGCCTGCTCGGCGACGATCGGCGCCTGCGCGCCGCGCAGCGCCGCTTCGCTGTCGCCCCAGCTGAAGGG
>JACZKF010000463.1 GCA_014860175.1 Desulfuromonadales bacterium
GGGTGGCATATCGAATGCTCGGCCATGGGGATGGAGCTCCTCGGCGAATCGTTCGACATCCATGGCGGCGGCAAGGACCTGGTCTTTCCCCATCATGAGAACGAGATCGCGCAGAGCGAGGGGGCGACCGGCAAGCCGTTCGTCCGCTACTGGCTGCACAACGGCTTCGTCAACGTCAACCACGAGAAGATGAGCAAGTCGCTGGGGAACTTCTTCACCATCCGGGAGATTCTGGAGAAGTACGATCCGGAAGTGGTGCGCTTCTTCATCCTGACCGCCCATTACCGCTCCCCCATTGATTTCTCCGATCAGAACCTGGAAGAAGCCAAGACGGGGCTGACCCGTTTCTACGAAGCGCTCAAGGCGGCCGGCGACGCTCTGGAGCAACATCCGCCCCCTGAATCGGTCTCCGGTTCCCCCCTGCAGGGGGGAGAGCGGGAGGTTTTTGATCTGGTCGAGACCATTGAGGAGCGTTTCGGCGCGGCGATGGACGACGACTTCAACACCGCCCTGGCCATTGCCCACCTGTTCGAGGTGGTGCGCGGGGTGAACCGGCTGATCGGCGACGGGCGCCTGGCGCAAGAGCCGCGGCTGCTGGCGGTACTGCAGGAAGCCGACAGCAAACTGCGCCGGCTGGGAGGGGTCCTCGGCCTGCTGACGGTCGAGCCGGCCGCCTGGCTGGCCCGCCAGCAGGCAGGGAGTCTGGCGGCCAGCGGGCTCACTCCGGAGCGGATCGAGGCCCTGCTCGCCGAGCGGCAGCAGGCGCGGAAGGACCGCGATTTCGCCCGCTCCGACGCCATTCGTGACGAGCTGACGGCACAGGGGGTGCTCCTCTTCGATTCCAAGGAGGGGACGACCTGGAAGATGAAGTAAACTTTTTAACGCAAAAGCCGCATAGGACGCAGAGAGCGCCAAGAAATACCCCGCTTGTTCTCTGCGTTTTTTTGCGTTTAGAATGGGAAAAATACTTTAGCGCCTTGGCGTTGAAAGCCTGACATGGCCAAATTCGAACTCACATCCTCCTATGTCCCGCGCGGCGACCAGCCACAGGCGATTGCCGAGCTCTCGCAAGGCCTTCGCCGGGGTGACGAGGCGCAGGTACTGCTCGGCGTCACCGGTTCGGGCAAGACGTTTACCATGGCCAACGTGGTGGCCGAACTGCAGCGGCCGACGCTGGTTCTGGCTCACAACAAGACCCTCGCCGCCCAGCTCTACGGGGAGTTCAAGGAGCTGTTCCCGGACAACGCCGTCGAGTATTTCGTCTCCTATTACGACTACTACCAGCCCGAGGCCTACCTCCCCTCCACCGACACCTTTATCGAGAAGGACTCCTCCATCAACGAGGAGATCGACAAGCTGCGCCACAGCGCCACCCGCTCCCTTCTCTCCCGGCGCGACGTCCTGATCGTCGCTTCGGTCTCCTGCATCTACGGCATCGGCTCCCCGGAGGCGTATTACGGCATGCTGGTGCGGCTGCAGCAGGGGATGGAGCTGGAGCGCAACGCCCTGCTGCGCCACCTGGTGGAGATCCAGTACAGCCGCAACGACGTCGACTTCCATCGCGGCACCTTCCGGGTGCGTGGCGACAGCGTCGAGATCTTCCCTCCGTATGAGGAGAAGCGGGCGATCCGCATCGAGTTCTTCGGCGACGAGATCGAAACGATCAGCGAGATCGACCCGGTGCGCGGGCGAGTGATCGACCGCATTGAACAGACCATCATCTTCCCCGCCAGCCACTACGTGGCGACCCGGCCGACCCTGGAGCGGGCGATCCGCGAGATCCAGGACGAGCTGCGCGAGCGCCTGCAGCATTTTCGCGAGCGCAACATGCCGCTGGAGGCCGAGCGGCTGGCCCAGCGCACCCTGTTCGACAT
>JACZKF010000043.1 GCA_014860175.1 Desulfuromonadales bacterium
ATTTGGCGCAGAATTTGCTGTAGCTTAAAAACAATTCAATAAAAATCGCTTCACTCCCTCAACAAATGGTAACCCCAGAGTCGCCCCGAGACGCAAAACCACGGGTCCGCTACGCCGGATAGCCGGGATGTCGAAGAGAGGCAGCGCTCTTCGCGTCCCCCGACAAGCAGCGGCACCCCCGCGACTGTCCCGTGGGCGGTTTTCCCGGAGGTGCAAACCGGCAAAAATGGCGAAAGGGGATCAGGGATCGATCTCCCGGAGTGGAGAGATCGGTTCGTCGGCATCAGAAGTTAAAGTTATCTTCTTGACGTAGGGAGGTCACATGTCCGGTAGATTTGGTTCAATCCTGGCGACGGCGCTCATGTTGCTCTTTCCGCTCGGAGCTCTTGCTGTCGACGTTGGGCCGGTGAGTATCAACGGCTTTATTTCTCAGGGGTACATCGACAGCGAGAAGAACGATTTTTTGGCCCCAAATTCGACCAACGGAACTTTTCAGTACAATGAGGTTGGACTGACCTTCAATACCCAGATTACCGACCGCCTGCGCATGGGGGCGCAGATCCTCTCCCGCGACCTCGGGCAGGTGGGGAATAACGAGGTCCGGCTTGACTGGGGGTTTGCCGACTACCATGCCAGCGACTATCTCGGGGTGCGCCTCGGCAAGGTCAAGCTGCCGATGGGTCTGTACAACGAGGGGCGCGATTCCGACTTCCTGCGCCCGATGGTCTTTTTACCCCAGAGCATCTATGACGAGACCAAGCGCGAGCTGCTGGTCGCCTATCAGGGGGCCGGGCTGTACGGCAACATCCCCGCTGGACCGGCCGGCGACCTCGATTATCACGGGTTTTACGGCACCATCAATTTCCCCAGTGATGCCCTCCTGATCGGTGCCCTGGAGCAAAATGGCACTTTCACCATGCGCAGCAATCTCGGCCCGGTGCTGGTGCCGGCCTATACCCCCAGGTTGGGCGGTGGGGCGGCCGGGCAGGCGGCGGCCAGAACCTATGTCCAGACCCTGGCCGTCACCGACCTCGACCTGCAGAATGACTACATCACCGGTGGCGCCCTGGTCTACAACACCCCGCTGTCAGGGTTGCGGTTCGGGCTTTCCTTTCTTCGGGTAAAGAACGACATTTCGTTCACCATGAACAAATCGATCGATCCCGCCATCGATCCGAACAATTTCAACCAGGTCTTCAACCCGGTGAAACTCGAAGGGAGCCTGACCAACAAATCGACCCTCGTCGGCTCCGTCGAATATTCCATCGGTCCGCTGGTGCTGGCGGCCGAGTATTCCGAGACCGACCGGGTGCAGAAATTCAGCGGCTTCTCCGGTCAGGACGCCACCTCCCAGTCGTACTATGGAATGGCCTCCTATACCTTCCTCGACAAGTGGACCCTGTCGGCTCTTTATGATGTCTACTATTCCGACAAAGACGACAAGGACGGTGACGACTTCGTCGCCCAGGCGCCCGTTGGCCAGCGGCAGGACTTCTTTACCTGGCGCAAGGACCTGGGGATTGGCCTGCGCTACGACGTGAACCCCTGGTGGACCCTGAAGGCGGAATACCACGACATCAAAGGGGCCGGCCTCTTCATGACGGTGGTCAACGATCCCAGCAAATTGAAGGAGAACTGGAGTTATGTGGCCTTAAAGGCGTCCTTCATTTTCTGAGACAGGGAGAATTTTTATGCAACTACGTCACTGGATTGTCGCCCTCGTTATCATCCTGGCCCTGGCTCCGCTGGCCGCGGCGGCCGATTTTGTCCTGGTAGTCAACAAAAGCAACCCGCAGCCGCCCCTTTCGGAGAATGAGGTGAAAAATATTTTCCTCGGCAAGATGACCGTCTGGAACAATGGCGCGGCGATTGCCATGGTTACCCAGGAAAACCCCGATGTACATGAATTCTTTGTCCGCAATGTGGTCAACAAGACCGGGCAGCAGTATGCGACCTACTGGAAAAAAGCTCTGTTTACCGGCACCGGCACCCCCCCGCCGGTACTCAAAAATGATGCCGAAGTAAGGGCCTTTGTCGCCGCCAACATCGGCGGCATCGGCTATGTCTCTGCCAGCTCGATCGACGCCTCGGTGCGGGTGCTGGCGTTCAAGTAGGGGGTACGATGAAGTTTTTCCGAAGTCTGCGGACCAAAATCTGGATCTGCGTCTGGGTGGCCTTTGCCGGCTACCTGCTGGCGACAGTCTATACCTTCAGCTCCAACAACCGACTCTCCAGCCACCTGACGGAGTTGCAGGACTACGACTTCCCGCTGGCCCTGAAAGGGGGGGAGGCGCTGAACACCTTCCAGAAGCAAGGGCAGCTCTATGAAGACGCCTTCCTGCTCGGTGATGAGGAGGCTGTGGCGGCCGGTAATACCTTGTCCGCAGACATTCTCGGTCTGATCGATACGATGCTGGTGCTGAATGACGAATCGGCCCGCCGGCAGAGCAACCGGCAGCATCTGACGGAGGTCCGGGCGCGCTACACCCAGTATGCGCGCCAGGCCTCCGCCACCTACCAACGGATCCTGGAGGGGGACGATCACCCCTCATTACAACAGGAAATTGGTGCCCTCGGCCAGGTCAAGGCCGCTTTGCTCGACGATTTCGAGACGATCGCCCAACGCCAGGTCGCCCAGGCCGGCGAGGAGATCGAAAATGGTAAAAACATTGCCCGACAAAACACCAAGGTGCTGCTGATCCTGTTCCCGACGGTACTGGTGCTGGCGGCGTTGATCATCAATATCATTTCCAGCCGGCTGCTGATTAGTCCCTTGCGACGGATTCAGGCGACCGTCCGCTCTCTGGCCGAAGGGCGACTGGACCAGGTGCAGCCCATCGGCGGCAAAGCGCGGGACGAGATCGGCGAACTGGCGGCCGATATCGATGATATGGCGGCGAAACTCAGCTCCATGGTCCAGCGCATCCACGGCTCCTCTGCGGAGTTGGCCCGCATCGCCACTATCGTCGGGAAGGCGTCGGTGCGGGTTGACGAATCTTTCCAGTCCCAGGTCGCCGGGGTGGAGAATACCTCTTCGGCGGTGGCGCAGATCCGCCAGTCGGTCGATCGGATCGGCGGCGGGGTGGAGCAGCTGTCCGGATCGGCGGCGGAGAGTACCTCCTCGGTGCTGGAGATGACCGCCGCCAACGAGGAGGTGGCCCAGAACATGGAGAGCCTTGCCGGCGCCGTCGACGAGGTAAGCTCCTCGATTGCCGAGATGGCCGCCTCCATCCGGCAGGTGGCCGACAGCACCCGCATCCTCAAGGATTCGACCGAAACCAGTGCTTCCTCCATCCTGCAGGTGGACGCTTCGATCAAAGAGGTGGAAGAAAATGCCCGCGGCACCGCCGCCATCACCAACGAGGTGCGCAAGGATGCGCAAGAGGGGCAGGCGGCGGTCAATGAGACCATCCAGGGGATGGGGGCGATCCGCGCCGCTGCCGAAACTGCTGCCCAGGTAATCCATGGCCTGTCTGAGAAAGCGCAAAGCATCGGCTCGATCCTGTCGGTGATCGAGAACGTCACCGAACAGACCAACCTGCTGGCGCTCAATGCGGCCATCATCGCCGCCCAGGCTGGGGAACACGGGCGGGGATTCGCCGTGGTGGCGACGGAAATCCGCGAACTGGCTGAGCGTACCAACCATTCCACCCGGGAAATCGCCAAGGTGATCGATGGGGTGCGGGAAGAGACCGGCCGCGCTGTCGAAGCGATTACCGGCGCCGAGAGACGGGTCGTCGAGGGGGAAGCGCTGTCCAATCGCTCCGGCGCCGCCCTGACCAAGATCGTCGCCGGGGCGCAGAAAGCGGCTGACAGCATGGACAAGATTGTCCTGGCTACCCGGGAGCAGGCGCTGGGGAGCCGGGCGATCCGGATGGCGGCGGAAAAAATTTCGGAGAACGTGACCCAGATCGCCACCGCCGCCCGGGAACAGAACCAGGGGACGGAGCAGATCATGGGGGCCGCGGTGCGCATGCGGGAGATGACTCTGCATGTGCAGGGATCGACCCGCGAGCAGAGCCAGGGGAGCAAAGTGATCGCCCGGTCGATGGAGGAGATCAGTGAGATGATCCGGCAGATCCGGGAGGCCTGCGGCGAGCAGAAAGTCGATAGCGACAGTATCGCCGGGGCGGTCGAGAAGATCAGCCACTCGGCCCGGGCTAATCTCGATTCGGCCAAGGTCCTGAAAGAAGCGGTCGGTCTGCTGGGGAAGGAGACCCAGGAGCTGGAAACCGAAATCGGCATGTTCCAGACTGGTGGTTAGGCAGAACCGGGGCAGGGGACTGCCGGCGGCTGCAGATCCTCTCGAATTCTGCTACCATGGCGCAACAAGCAGAGGAGTCCGGCCGTGATCGTTGAAGAACTCACCATGCCCGAGTTTGCCCTCGGGCTCGAGCAGACCCGAACCATCCTCATCCCCTTCGGTGCCACCGAGCAGCACGGGACTCATCTCCCTCTGGCCACCGACACCCTGCACGCGGCGCAGGTCGGACGACTGCTGGCCCGTCGCCGTCCGCTCTTTGTCGCGCCGGCCGTTCCGTACGGCGTCTGCCGTTCGACCGCCGATCATCCGGGGACGATTTCCATTTCCACCTCCACCTTGCGGGCCCTGGCCATCGACCTGATCACGGCCTTTTACCGCCAGGGGCTGCGCAATTTCATCCTGCTGACCGGCCATGCCGGCGGCACCCATACGGCCACCCTGATCGACGCCGGGGAAGAGGCGCTGCAACGCCTCCCGGAGCTGAAGATTGCCGTCCTTACCGAGTTCATGCTGGCGAGCCGGGAAGGGAAGGGGATCATCGAAACCACCGACGACTCCCACGCCGGGGAGATCGAAACGTCGCGGCTGCTTCATTCGCATCCGCAGCTGGTCAAGGAGGGAGGGGAGAGGGAATATCCGTCTTTTCCGACCGGCATTCTGGTGCGCGACAAGCGCCGGTTCTGGCCCGGCGGGGTCTGGGGCGACCCGACCAAGGCCACGGCGGAAAAAGGGGCAAAGCTGGAGGCAGCGGTGGTGGACGCTTTGGCGAGGCTGGTGGATGAACTGGAGAGAGGGAAATTTTGAATTCTGAATTTTGAATTCTGAATTAAATTTAAAATTAAGAATTCAAAATTTATAATTGGTTCGCGACGGCTTCATTCAACTCCCGCAACAGGCTCTCCACTTCCACTTTGTGGACGCCGGCGCCGTGGCCGATTTCTTCGAACTCGGCAATCTGGCAGTCCATGCAGTCGAGGCCGAAGCGGCGAAAGACGGCGATGGTGGCAGGGTAGCGGCGGATCACTTCGGCGATGGTCATCTGACGGGTAATCATAGCAGCTCCTTGTGGGGGCCGAACTTTGCTTCCAAGGCCAGACGCACCAGCGGCGGGACGAAGGCGTCGACAGGCCCCTGCAGCGAAGCGACCTCCTTGACGATGGACGAACTCAGGTAGCCATAAGGTACGGCGGTCATCATGAACATCGTCTCCACCTCTTCCTGCACGGTGCGATTCATCTGGGCGATCTGGAACTCGTATTCAAAATCGGATACCGCCCGCAACCCCCGCAAAATGACCCGTGCCCCTTGGGCGGCGACGTAGTCGACCAGCAGCCCGTCAAAGGTGTCGACCCGCAGCCGATCCGCATCCTCGACCGTCTGGCGGATCATCTCCACTCTCTCCTCGATGGTAAACAGCGCTCGTTTTTCCGAATTGCGGGCGACGGCGATGACTACTTCATCGAAGACTTGCAACCCCCGGTGAATGATATCCAGGTGCCCGTAGGTGATCGGATCGAAGGAGCCAGGGTAGACCGCGATATGTCGTTTCATCTGGAGGCCTCGGATTGGTGACGCAGGTACAGGTGAACGGCGGTGGCACCGTAGCGGCGCCAATCGTGTCGCTCCAGCGGGCCGGCAGTGGCGGGGAGCTCTTCCCCCCGGGCGGTTTCGATACAAAGCAGGCCACCCGGCATCAGCAGCTCCTGTTCGCTGAGGAACTGGAGAGTCGCAGCCGCCAGCCCTTGGCCGTAAGGGGGGTCGGCAAAGATCAGATCGAAGCTCTCGGCGCTAAGCCGGGGCAAAGCGGCTTCCACCGTAGAGCGCAGATGGTGCCCCTTCTGGTCGAAACCGCAGGTTTGCAGGTTGCTACGGATGAGTTGGGTCGCCTGCGACTCGGGATCGACCAGCACCGCTCGGGCCGCCCCGCGGCTCAACGCTTCAATGGCCATGGCCCCGGTGCCGGCGTACAGGTCGAGAACGGCTCTCCCTTCAAAGCTTCCGAGGCGGCTCAGCAGCATGCTGAAGATCGCCTCCCGGACCCGGTCCGAGGTGGGGCGAATCTGCTGGCCGGAGAAAGAGGCCAATTTGCGCCCCTTGGCGGTACCGCTGATTATGCGCACGGATGCTTCCTTCGCCGGCTTTAGCCTGTCTTCGCAAGGAGTTAACGTTCTGGGAAAACTAGCACAGGGGAGCAACCCGGTCAAGAACTTCGACTTCGGGACGGGGGCGCTACGAGGTTGCGCCGGCATGGAGAAATCGCGTAAAGTGAGCAGCTATTGTCACTCTTTTGCGGAGGCCCTGAATGGAACGCCCCGACCTTGCACCCTATGCGGCACGCAGCCACCAGAGCCGTGGCCGGCGCCATCCGGAGACTTTCAAGGACGATCGGCCTGGCTTCGAGCGTGACCGTGACCGGATCATCCATTGTGCCGCTTTCCGGCGTCTGGAATACAAGACCCAGGTGTTCGTCAACCACGAAGGGGACTACTACCGCACCCGCCTCACCCACTCTCTCGAGGTGGCTCAGATCGCCCGTGGCATTGCCCGCCGGCTGGGACTTAACGAGGACTTGACCGAGGCTCTGGCTTTGGCCCACGACCTTGGCCACACCCCTTTTGGCCATACCGGCGAGGAGGTACTCAACCGCCTGATGGCCGAGGCGGGAGGGTTCGAACACAACTGTCAGTCGCTGCGCATCGTCGAGCTGCTGGAGCACCGGTACCCCGGCTTTGACGGCCTCAACCTTTGCTGGGAGACCAGAGAGGGGATCGTCAAGCATTCGAGCGACTACGACCGCCCTGGTGCGGAAGCCGCCAGTGAGTACGCACCGCACCGGCAGCCGACCCTGGAAGCCCAGATCATCGATCTTGCCGACGAAATCGCCTACAACAACCACGACATCGATGATGGACTCAAGGCCGGCTACATTACCCTGGAAGAACTCAGCCATGTCGCACTCTGGCAGGAAATCTACCTTCTGGTCGGGCGCAAATACCCGGGGCTGGGGCCGTCCCGTCAGATTTACCAGACCATCAGCCATCTGATCGGAGCTCTGATCGGCGATCTGGTGGTCACTACCGCGGCGGAATTGAGCCGCTTGGGGATCGACAGTTTGGAGGCGGTCCGCCAGCAAAATGGGCCGCTGGTCTCTTTCGGCAGCGAAATCGCTGAAAAAAACCGGGAATTAAAGCGTTTTCTCGGCAAAAGGCTGTACCGGCACTACAAAGTGGAGCGGATGCGGGTCAAGGCCGAGCGTTTTCTGACGTTGCTGTTCGAAAATTACCTGGCTCATCCGACCCTGCTCCCCCGAGCCGAACAGGAGCGGTATGACCTCTTTGGGCGCGAACGAGTGATTTGTGACTATATCGCGGGGATGACCGACCGTTATGCTCTCGATGAATATCAGCGTCTTTTCGACCCCTATGAGAGAGTATGACCGGCCAGTTCAACCTTTTGGTATGAAATTTGCCATTATACTTAATTAATTGGAAGCCTGCGGTGATTTAACGGAGGATCATCTTGAAGTCTCTCGATCTGTCTTTCATTTCCCTGCCCGAAGAAGGCCGGATCGCCACCAGGATTACTCTCGGTTATCTGTTTATCGGCTCTGCCTGGCTGTTCATCACGCACACCGTGCCGGAGAAAGTGAGCAGTGATCCTACCCTTTTCTCCCCACTGCAACTCGGTTTGGACTTTACTCTGATCGTTCTCTCCGGTGCCTTGCTCTTCTGGGGGTTGCGTCGTCTGCTGGCGCTTTTCAAACAGCAGGAAAATCGCCTCCACCAGATGATCGCCGCCGCCTGCTCGGCCACCGGAGAGCGGTTCTTCCAATCGCTGGTGCAGAGCCTGGCCGAAGCGGCAGGCGCCGAGTACGCCTTTGTCTGCGAGTTCATCGACGGCTCACGGCAGAGGGTTCGGACGGTGGCGGTCTATGCCCATGGGCGCATCATCGACAATTTCGAATTCGATCTGACCGGGACCCCCTGCCAGGAAGTGATCAAGCACGGGATTCGCTGCTATCCCCAGAAGGTACGCCAACAGTTCCCCCTCGACCATCTGGCCGCGGAGATGCAAGTGGAAAGCTATGTCGGAATTCCGCTGGTCGATTCCCAGGGGGAGGTCATGGGGCCGATGGCCGTCTTCGGTCAGCAGGGATTGCGCCGGCGCCGCCTGGCTGAATCGATGCTGCGGCTGTTTGCCGTCCGGGCCGCCGCCGAACTGGAGCGCAAAAGGTCTGAGCAGACCATCAATTATATGGCTTCCTTCGACTCTCTCACCGGACTGCCAAACCGGCAGCGGTTCAGCGAACAACTCACGCTGGCTCTGACCAGCGCCAAGGAAGACCGCGATCTATTGGCCGTGCTGTTCGTCGACCTGGACCGCTTCAAGACGATCAACGACACTTTGGGGCATGCGGTGGGTGACTGGCTGCTGCGGGAGGTTGGCAGCCGCCTGGCCACCGGCCTGCGCCACCATGATCTGGTCGCCCGCCTGGGAGGGGACGAATTCATGATCCTTCTCACCGGCATCCGGCACACCGCCGATGCCGGCTGGATCGCTGGCAAGATCCTGAAATCACTAGACCCTCCCTTCGCCTTCGGTAGCATGGACCTGCATGTCGCCTCCAGCATCGGCATCGCTCTGTTTCCTCAGCATGGCCGGGACCCCGAGTCGCTGATGAAGAATGCCGATACCGCCATGAACCGGGCCAAGGAGATGGGGCGCAACAACTTCCAGTTTTATGCCTCGGAAATGAATGCCCGTTCGCTGGTTCGTCTGGGGATGGAAAACCAGCTGCGCAAGGCGCTGGATCGGGGTGAATTTGTCCTCCACTATCAGCCCCAGTACTGCCTCGGCTCGGGACTGGTGGTGGGAGTGGAAGCGTTGATACGTTGGGTGCATCCGGAACGCGGGCTGGTACCTCCGGCCGAGTTCATCCCCCTGGCCGAAGAGACTGGGATGATCGTGCCGATCGGCGAGTGGGTTCTGCGAACCGCCTGCCGGGAGCTGCGCCGCTGGCAACTGGCGGGGAGCAGCCCGGGTCAGCTGTCGGTGAACCTCTCCGCCTGGCAGTTCCAGCACCAGGATCTGGTCGGGCTGGTGCGGCAGGTGCTGACGGAGACAGGAGTGGCAGCCGGAGATCTGGTGCTGGAAATCACCGAAAGCGTGACGCTGCACAAAGTGGAAGAGACGATGGAGCGCTTGACCACTTTGCGGCAGCTAGGAGTACAGATCGCCATCGACGATTTCGGCACCGGTTACTCCTCCCTGAGCTACCTGCGGCAGTTCCCCATCCAGTCGTTGAAGATCGATCGCTCTTTTTTGCGCGATTTCGAGACCGGGTCGGGCGGCTCGGGGATTATCCGGGCGATTATCGCCATGGCTCGCAGCCTGCGGCTGGAGGTCGTTGCCGAAGGGGTGGAGAGGCAGGATCAGCTCGATTTTCTGCGGGTCAACGGCTGTGACAAGGTCCAGGGGTTTTTGCTCAGCCATCCGGTACCGCCGGAGCAGATCTCTTGCCTGATCGCCGATGCGTTCCTGAAGAGCCAGGCCTGGCCTTCTCCGGTGCGGCCGCTGCGGATCAAGTAAGGATCAGGGGAGGGAGATTTTCATCTGGTCGCTGCGGCGATAAAGAAGAAAGGTCTTACCGAGAATCTGCACCACGGCGGCGCCGGTCGCCGTCGCCAGTTGGGATGCCACCTCCCGACGGTCGAGATCACATCCCTCCTGGAGTTTCACTTTGATCAATTCATGGGTGGTCAGCGCCTCGTCGGTGGTGGCGAGCAGCCGTTCACTGAGCTGCTCCTTGCCCACCCGGACAACCGGATCGAGATGATGCCCCAACCCGCGCAGGAAGCGGGTCTGTTTCCCTGTCAGTTTTTCCATGATTTTTCCCCTTAAATGGATAGCCGTCCATTATATCTGCGGTGCCTGTTTTGGCAATTAAAAAGGGGGGCTCAGAGCCCCCCTTTTTGCCAGATCGCAGGGAATTTATTGCTGCGGGACCTGTTCGACCATATAGGCTACTGCCGAGGCGACCTGTTCATCGGTGAGACTTTGGGCTCCCCCCTTGGGAGGCATGACCCCCAGATTCCCCTGGAAACCGTTGATCGAATTCTCGATCAGCGCCGGCATCCCCTTGGCTAGACGTTCCTGCCAGAGTTCGCGGTTCTCGATCCCGGGAGCCCCGGCTATCCCCTCACGATGACAGGTGGCGCAGACC
>JACZKF010000044.1 GCA_014860175.1 Desulfuromonadales bacterium
GTCCGCGCAGCCGCGGCCGCGGGCCGAGAAAAACCCGGGTGGAGAAGTGCTCCGCCTCCCGCTCCCGGTCGATGGCCGGGTTGGTCACCACCGCCACCTGCTCCTTGAAATAATCGGCGAGGTTCTGCCGGCCGGCGGCCAGGGCGGCCAGCGGCCCGTCGTAGCCGAGAGAGGCGATCGGGTCGTCGCCGCTGCTCGCCATCTCCTTCAGATTGCGCAGATCACTCGCTTTCCAGGCCAAAGCCGACAGCAGATTCTCGGCCGTCAGCTGCCGCATCCGGCCAAAGAGCGCCGACTGCTTCGCCTCCCCGGGCGGCAGCTCCGCCCCTTCGGCCAGCGCGGCGGCATGGGCGGCCAGATCGGTGCGCCGGCGAAACAGGGCCAGCACCTCCCGCCGCAGTTCATCGTGCTCCAGCACCCGCGGCCGCCGGCCGGTGGCCAGGCGAATGGCCAGCTTCTCCCCCGGAGCCAGCGGCTTGGGGTCGGCGAGGATCTCCTCCTGCGGCACCACACCGACCTCCGAAGAGGCGAAATATTCTTTCTCGGTCTCCCCGAACCAGAGGGGGCGCAGCCCCATGGCGTCGACGGAGAAGACCAGCCGGTCGTGGTGGCGGGCGATGATCGCCGCCGGCCCCTGGGCGCTGGCGGTCACCAGCCGGCGGAAGAAGGAGTACATCGCCTGCAGGTCGGCCGGCAGCTTCTGCGCCTCGCTGAAGATCGGCGGGAAGACCATCTCCATCGCCTCGAACAGGGTCACCCCGTAGCGATGGATCAGCCCCTCGAGGGTGCGGTTGAGGTCCTGCGAATCGCTGCCGCCGGAGGGGAGGGGGAGGCCGAGCAGGCGCGCCTCCTCCCGCAGGCGGGCGATGGTATTGATTTCGCCGTTATGGCCAAGGAGGCTGAAGGGTTGGGCGCGAAACACCGTCGGCAGGGTATTGGTCGAGAAGCGGCTGTGGCCGATGGTCACCGCCGACAGGAAGTCGCGCCTTTTGAGGGCCGGATAGTAGCGGGCCAGCTGCTCCGGCGCCCCCTGCAGCTTCCAGGCGACGATCTGGGTGGAGAGGGAGGCGACGTGCACCGGCGTCTGCAGTTCGATCCACAGCTGCAGCTCATGCAGCAGCCGGGAGGCTCCGGCCGGCTCCGGGAGCATCAGTGCCAGCTGCCAGAACCGCGGTTCGTGGCGGCGCACCGAGGCTGCCAGCACCTCGCTGCGTACCGTGCCGGGTCGTTCCACCAGCACCCGCGCACCGAGCTCGCGGCAGCGCTGCACAATCCGCTCCTGCAGGCCGGGCTCGGTTTCCGCGGCGTCTTTCGGCACCAGCAGGTGGCCGACGGCAAAGCCGGGAAGATCGGCCCATTCGGCGGGGTGACCGGCGGCAGCCAGGGTGTCGCGCCAGAGAAGGCGAGGGATGTCGGTCAGCACGCCGCAGCCGTCCCCCTCGCCACTGATCTCCCCGGCCCGGTGCCCCATCTTGATCAGGGCGTCGATGGTTCGCTGCACGTTGCCGTGGGTCGGCCGGCCGGCCTTATTGACATAGCAGATGATGGCACAGGCGTCGCGCTCGGCCGGCATCAGCCCCGAGGGGTCGTCGTCGCGAAAAGGGGGTGCGAGAGAGTTCGTCATCGGTACACCTGAGAGTGGGCAGTAATAGGGGATCAGAATTTCATTAATTCTACCCGGATTCGCAGGAGGAAGGCAAACGGCAAGCCGGGCGGCAATACTCTCACCGGGGAGAGGGGACATTCTGGGCGAGAAAGCGTCGCCACTCCTCCCAGTAGGCGCTTCCCCCGTGCTCGAGGGTGTCGTTGTGGCCGGCGCCGCGAATCAGGTGAAAGCGCTTCGGCTCCTTCGCCTGGCCGAAGAGGCGGCGGGCCATCGGCTCCGGCACGATGCTGTCCCGGTCCCCCTGGAAGATCAGCAAGGGGGTCTGCAGGGAGCCGATCTTCGCTTCCACGTCGTAGCGGGCCTTCAGCGCCCAGCCGAGCAGGAAATAAAGGGGGCCATAGTGGTGGCGCCCCATGGCGGCCACGGAAGGGAAGGGGGTTTCAGAACCACCCCGGCCGGTGGCGCCTCCAGTGCCAGCTGAAGCGCCACGGCCGCCCCCAGAGAGCGGCCGAAGTAGACCAGCCGCTCCGCCTCCCAGCCGCGCCCGCGCAGCCAGGCCAGGGCGCCGCGGGCGTCGGCGTAGGTCCCCTCCTCAGTCGCCCGCCCCTCGCTCTGGCCGTACCCCCGGTAGTCGAAGATGAAGACGGTCACCCCGAGTTGCTGGTGGAAAAGGCGCAGGTTCTCCAGCCGGTGGGAGATGTTGCCGGCGTTGCCATGGGCGAAGAGGAGAGCGGGGCGCCCCGGCTCCCCGGGGAGATACCAGCCGTGCAGGCGCACCCCGTCGGCGGCGGCGAAGAAGACCTCCTCGTACGGCAGGCCGGCGGCGGCCGGGGTCGCCACCAGGGTGCGGGTGGGGAAATAGAGAAATTGGTGCTCGA
>JACZKF010000464.1 GCA_014860175.1 Desulfuromonadales bacterium
GGGTTGGGGTCAGGCGCTCCGGTGATCGAAGGGGGGCCAGGCAGCAGCCTCTTTCTGACCCTCGACAAGAATCTGCAGTCCATTGCCGAGAAGGAATTAGCCGCCGGGGTGCGCCAGGCCCGGGCTCGAGCCGGCACGGTAGTGATTCTCGACCCGCACACCGGCCAGGTTCTGGCCATGGCCAGCCAGCCCGACTTCAACCCCAACGCCCTCTCCAAGGCACGCCCCAGTCAATGGCGCAACCGGGCGATCTGCGACACCTATGAGCCGGGGTCGACCTTCAAGCCGTTTGTGGTCGCGGCCGCCCTCAACGAAAAGCTGGTCCGCCCGGAACAGAAAATTTTCTGTGAGAATGGAGTCTTCCGGGTGGGTGGGAGAAAAATCCACGATCATCACAAGTACGGGGAGCTCACTGTCGCCGAGATCCTGAAGGTCAGTTCCAACATCGGCGTCGCCAAGCTCGGGAAGATGCTCGAGCGGGAGCGGGTCCATCGCTACCTGACCGATTTCGGTTTCGGCTCGCCGACCGGCATCACCCTGCCGGGAGAGGTCGGCGGGTTGGTGCGGCGCCCGAATCAGTGGTTCGAGATCGACCTGGCGGCCATCAGCTTCGGCCAGGGGATCACCGTCACCCCGCTGCAACTGGCTTCCGGCATCGCCGCCATCGCCAACGGCGGCTATCTGATGGCCCCCTACGTGGTGCAAAAAGTCGTCGACGGCTACGGTCAGCAGACCGTCACCCACCAGCCGACCATCATCCGCCAGGTGGTCTCCGAAGAGGTCGCCAACCAGGTCCGGCAAATGATGCTCGACAGTACGCTGGAGGGGGGAACGGGAACTCTGGCGGCGGTCCCCGGTCATCGGGTGGCCGGCAAGACCGGCACGGCGCAAAAAGTCGATCCGGTGACCGGCGGCTACTCGGTGGACAAACGGATCGCCTCCTTTGTCGGGTTTGTCCCGGCTCTCGCCCCCCGACTGGTGATTCTGGTAGTGGTCGACGAGCCGGAAGGAGAGGTCTACGGCGGCCTGGTGGCGGCCCCGGTGTTCTCGCGGGTAGCCTCCCAGGCCCTGCGTTACCTCAACGTGGCCCCGACCGAACTCGTGCCGGAAGTCGTCCCCGCCCCGCTGCGGGAAGAAAGGCTCCCGCCGGTTGCCAAGGGGGTGGCCGCGGAAGTCGCCGCCGAAGAGGTGGAGGAAGAAGGGTTGCGGATGCCCGACTTCCAGGGGATGAGTTGCCGCCAGGTGCTGCAGGTCATGGAGAAGACCGGCATCAATATAAAACTGCAGGGGAGTGGCCGAGTGGTTGAGCAGCACCCCCGGGCAGGACAGCCGATCCGCTACGGCACCGAGGTCTGGGTGAGGATGACGATCCCGACCTGAAAAACACTTTGACTTTTTCCGGTGAGAAGAGGAAAATATCTGATTCTATGAGACTTTCCGAACTTTTGATGGATATTTTCCTCCAACCTTTGGGGGGTCAGGACCCGGAGATCAGCGGGATCTTTTACGATTCCCGTCAGGTGGTTCCGGGGGGACTCTTTTTCGCCCTCCCCGGGGAGAAGGCCGACGGTCATCAGTTCATCCCTCAGGCGCTGGAACGGGGGGCGGTGGCGGTCGTGACGGAGCGCGAGGTCGCCCTGCCGCCGGAGGTCGTGGGGGTGCTGACCGGCAACGGTCGGCGGGCGATGGCGTTGGCGGCCGCGGCTTTTTACGGCCGGCCCACCGATTCGATGACGGTCATCGGCGTGACCGGAACCAACGGCAAAACCACCACGACCTACCTGCTGGAAGCGGTACTGCGCTCTGCCGGCCGGCGGCCGGCGATCATCGGCACCATCGACTACCGCTTTGGCGACACCGTCCTGGCGTCGCAGCACACGACTCCGGAGTCGGTCGACCTGATGCGGATGATCGCCGATTTCCGCCGGGCCGGGGCCGACGCCCTGGTGATGGAGACCTCCTCCCACGCCCTTGAGCAGCATCGGGTCGATGGCGTGCGCTTCGATATCGGTATCTTCACCAACCTGACTCCCGAGCATCTCGATTACCACAAAGACATGGAGAACTACTTTGCCGGCAAGCGCCGTCTGTTCTCCCTGGTGGAGGCGGCCGGCGGCACGGCGGTGATTAATATCGACGATCCCTACGGGAGCCGGCTCGCCACCGAAGTGAGCGGCAAACTGCTGACTTGCGGCAGGAACCCGTCGGCCCAGGTGCGGCCGGTCAACATCTCCCTCTCCCTGCAGGGGGTCGTCGGGGAAGTGGCTACCCCGGCCGGAATGCTGCCGCTGACCTCGCCACTGCTCGGCGACTTCAACCTGCAAAACCTCCTCGGCGCCGCCGCCGGCCTCGCCCTCGGCCTGTCACCGGCCAGCGTCGGTGCCGGCCTGGGGGCGCTGGCGGCCGTCCCCGGCCGCCTGGAGCGGATCGAAAATCAGGCCGGCGCCCTGGTCCTGGTCGACTATGCCCACACCGGCGACGCTCTGGAAAAAGTGCTCTCCACCCTTGCCGAGTTGTCGCCGCGGCGGATCGTCACCGTCTTTGGCTGCGGTGGCGACCGCGACCGCAGCAAGCGGCCGGTAATGGGAGAGATTGCCGCCCGCTTCAGCGACCTGGCGGTAGTCACTTCCGACAACCCGCGGACCGAAGAGCCGCTGGCGATCATCGAAGAGGTGAAAGCCGGAGTCCGCCGGGTGCATCCGCATGAATGGAGCCGCCAGGAGGCGGTCACAGCCACCGGGCGGGGGTTTGTGACCATTGTTGACCGGCGCCAGGCCATTGAATTTGCCGCCGCCATCGTTGGCCCCGGCGATCTGTTGCTGGTGGCCGGCAAGGGGCATGAAGATTATCAGATCATCGGCCGTGAGCGCTTCCATTTCGATGACCGGGAAGAGTTGCGGCGGGCCTTCGGGCAATTGGAAAAGAGATCATAAATGGATATCCGGACCTTCGACGTGCAGCAGATCGCCCAGATCACCGGTGGCCGAGTCTCCCCGGAGACGGCCCGCGCCGTGGTGACCGGGGTCTCCACCGACAGTCGCACCCTGATGCCCGGCGAGTTGTTCGTCCCCCTGCGGGGGGAGAACTATGACGGTCACGATTACCTGGTGCAGGCGGTGCGCCGCGGCGCCGCCGCCTGCCTGAGCGAGGAAGTGGTCGCCGGCCTGCCGGTGCCGGTCATCCGGGTCGCCGATACCCTGCGCGCCCTGGGCGATCTGGCAGCAGCCCTGCGGCAGGGGTTTGACGGCCCGCTGGTGGCCATTACCGGCTCCTCCGGCAAGACCACCACCAAGGAGATGCTGGCCGGTATTCTCTCCTCCACCGCTCCGGGGCTGAAGACCGAGGGAAATTTCAACAACCTGATCGGCCTCCCCCATACCCTGTTCCGGTTACAGCCGCAGCATCGTTGGGCGGTGCTGGAGATGGGGATGAGTGCCCGGGGTGAAATCGCCCGTCTGGCCGAGATTGCCACCCCGAGCGTCGGGGTGATCACCAATGTCGGCCCGGCCCATCTGGAGACCCTGCACGGGCT
>JACZKF010000465.1 GCA_014860175.1 Desulfuromonadales bacterium
GTTTGAACTCGTTTGACCCGGGGGCTGCACCCCCGGACCCCGCCTTACTTTCTTTTGCTGCGCCCAAAAGAAAGTAAGCAAAGAAAAGGGCGTGCGCTGCGCTGGGCATGGAACCCTTCCCCGGTCTCGCTTTCACTGATCATCCCCCTCAGCAATGCGGTCGGCGGCGCTTCGTGGGCGATAGCCCGTACGACCGTGATCGTTCCGGCAGTTTTCCAGGCTGTTGCGAACCACAGTCTGCATGTTGCCTTCGGTGCTCGTTAGTTTCGACGAGCCATCTTTTGATTTTACCAACAGCACCCTTGGCCGCCGGCCGCAGTAGCCGCGCCGGAGAAGACCAGCCACCGGTGGCAAGAGACGCGGTGCAAGGGAGCACCACCATGGTAAATTCCTCCGACCTCCGCCAGTACGGAAAATTCCCGCGACGGCATGCCAAGCGCAGCGTACGCCATTTTCTTGCTTACTTCTTTTGGGGCGTTGCAAAAGAAGTAAGGCGGGGGGCGGGGGCGCAGCGCCCCGCGGTCTTTGACTTAGGACTCAAAACTCAAAACTTAAATGCTGTTTATCCCTTTGAATTCGTGATAGAAATAACCCCTGCCTTTGGCTGATCCCGATCCGCTGGAAGTTGCATCGCCCGCCTGATTAAAATCCGGCCCGACTATTGCAGATCTTCCCGGCATTGACTGTTTTGTGCCGGTTTTTTGACATGGTTTGACCCGGCGATTGCCGGTAGGACGGGGGGAAAAATGGATTTGAACCAAAGTTTCTACATCTTTATGACCGCACTGTTTTCGTCGTTGATCATGGTGCCGTTTCTGCGGCGCTGGGCTATCGACAGCGGTACCACTGACACTCCTGACGGGCGCAAGGTGCATACCCAGGCGATCCCGCGCATCGGCGGGGTGGCGATCAGCATGGCGTTTCTGTTCACCATGCTGGTCCATGTGCCGATGGTGCGGGAGGTGCGGGGGATCCTCGCCGGCACCCTGATCATCTTTTTCACCGGCCTGGTCGACGACCTCTACGGCCTCACCCCCCGACGCAAATTCCTCGGCGAAATCGGTGCCTGTCTGGTCACCATGACCGTCGGCCATCTCTACCTCTCCCGGCTGGGGAACCTGTTCGGTACCGGCGAGGTGCTGCTGCCGGTCTGGCTGGCCGTCCCCCTTACGTTGTTTGCCGTGGTCGGGGTGATCAATGCCATCAACCTTATCGACGGCCTCGACGGGTTGGCCGGCGGGGTGTCGGTCATCGCCCTGACCGCCTTTTTCGTCCTCGCCCTGCAAAGCGGCGACGCCGACACGGCGGCGGTGACCATGGGGCTGCTGGGGGGGGTGCTCGGCTTCCTCAAGTACAACTTCTACCCGGCGCGCATCTTCATGGGCGATGTCGGCAGCCTGGTGACCGGCTTCATTCTCGGCTTCACCGCCATTTTGCTGACTCAGAGCCCCGGGGCGACGATCAGTCCGATGGTGCCGGTCCTGATCCTCGGGGTGCCGATCATCGATACCGTCTGGGTCATGATCCGCCGCACCTTGCAGGGGTCGAGCCCCTTCGCGCCGGACATGACCCACGTCCACCACAAGTTTCTCAACCTCGGCTTCCAGCACCGCTTTACCGTGCTGGTGATCTATGGCATTTCCCTGTTCTGGGCGACCTTCGCCGTGGTTGGCCGCAACCTCCCAGAATATCTGCTGCTCGGGACCTTCGTCGTCGTCTGCAGCGTCGCCTATGGAATTTTGCGTTACGTCCTCAACCGCCGGGCCCGCTTTTCCCTTCTTGCCCTCGACTCTCCCCGGGGGCTGCGCGAGTCGGTCACCTACCAGCGGCTGGTGGAACGGGCGGATGCTCTGATCCCCGGGCTGATCGGCCTGGTCCTGCTCTACCTGACCTGCGTCGCCCTGGCCGGGGGAGGGCTCGGTTACATGGGGCCGATGGGGGCCGTGCTGTTAGCGGCGGGGATCGCTCTGCTCTACTACACCCGCGACCCGGCCAACGATTTTCTGCTGAGCATGCTGTTTCTGGCCGCCCTGGCGATCACTTTCGCCGCCGAACGAAGCGGCGGCCGGCAGCTGATTTCCGGCATGACTCTGGGCGGTTTCTCCGATCTGCTGTTTCTGGCGGTCGGGCTGCTGGTCCTGGCCAAACTGCTGCTGCGCCGCCCCGGGGAGTTCTTTCTCTCCACCGCCGACTATCTGGTGCTGGGGCTGGCGGTCTTCCTCGGCTTCGCCCTGCCGGAGATCGGCGTTCCGAGCTTCTTCATCGCCGCCCTCCCCAAGGGGGTCGTCCTCTTCCTGGCGGTGAAGACCGTCGCCGTCAAAGGGCGCCCCCAGGCCCACCTCGCAGTCTCCAGCGTCCTGGCGCTGCTGGCGGTGATTACGGCGAAGAGCTTTCTCGGCCTGTAGAACCTTATCGCCACGAATTCACACGAATAAACACGAATAAAGCAAAGGCCTCTCCTCGTGCGTTTCGCCCCGGACGCCCAACTCAAAACTCCCTAACCCTTCAGCCCTCCGCCAACAACGTTCCCCTTGTCCCTGCCCGCTTGTCGCGTTAGACTTGGAGCTTCATGAATTTTTCAAGGAGGTCGGCTGGTGGGGATTGTCAATGAGTATCTGAACGCTCTGGAATGGGAAACGGTCATCGGCACCTGTCTGCGCATTTTGCTGGTGCTGTTTCTGGCCTGGGTCGCGATGGTGGTGATCAAGCGGTTGCTGACCGAGGCGCAGCGGCGGCTGATCACCCGCAGCGAGGCGGGGGGCGAGCCGCCGTCGGAGTCGGCCAAGCGGGTGGAGACGCTGGTGCGGCTGTTGCGGCAGGCGGCCTACATCGCCCTCTGGCTCACCACCGCGCTGGTCGTCCTCAAGGAGATGGGGGTCGACATCGCTCCGGTGCTGGCCGGCGCCGGCATCGTCGGCCTGGCGGTCGGCTTCGGCGGGCAGAACCTGGTGCGCGACGTCATCTCCGGTTTCTTCTTCATCCTCGAGAACCAGGTGCGGGTGGGGGATGTGGCGATCGTCAACGGCACCGGCGGGCTGGTCGAGCAGCTCAATTTCCGCACCATCGTCCTGCGCGACCAGTCGGGGACGGTACACGTCTTCCCCAACGGGACGGTGACCACCCTGAGCAACATGACTCACGAGTGGTCGGCCTATGTCTTCGATATCGGCGTCGCCGACAAGGAGAACACCGATCGGGTGATCGAGGTGCTCCGGGGGGTCGGGGCGGCGATGCAGACCGAGGAGACCTTCGCCCCGCTGATTCTCGAGCCGGTGGAGATCATGGGGGTCGACAAGTTCGGCGCTTCGGAGGTGGTGATCAAGGGGCGGATCAAGACCCGGCCGATCCGCCAGTGGATGGTCGGCCGGGAGTTCCTGCGCCGGGTGAAGATCGCTTTCGACGAGCAGGGGATCGAGATCCCCTTTCCGCACCGCACCGTCTACTTCGGCGAGGCGAGCCGGCCGTTTGATCTGCGGCTGGAGGAGAAGAAGGGGGAAGCTAAGGGCTAAGGCAGTTTTGAGTTTCAAAACTCAAAACTCAAAAATGCACTGCTCTTGCCGGAACCAGTGGATGGCGTCGGCGAGGGTTTCGGGGAGGGGACGGGGGTGGTAGCCGAGTTCCTGCCGCGCCAGACCTGAACTGTAGAGGACCGGCTGCTGGGCCTGGCGCACTTCGGCGGCGCTCAGCGGCGGCTCCCTGCCGGTGATTCCCCCCCACAGTCCGGCCGTCCAGGCCGCCGCCAGCACCACCGCCGACGGCAGCCGCAGCCGCAGCGGCGCCTGACCGCCGGCCAACTCCGCCACCAGCCGCAGCACCCCTCCTACCGTCACGTTCTCGCCGCCGAGCAGATAGCTCTCCCCGGGGCGTCCCCGTTCCCAGGCCAGCAGGTGGCCGGCGGCAACATCATCGACATGGACCAGATTGAAGACGGTATCAAAATACGGCAGCAGGCGGCCGCGCAGCGC
>JACZKF010000466.1 GCA_014860175.1 Desulfuromonadales bacterium
AGGCGCAAGCCCCCTCCGCCGACACCCCCCTGGCGACTGCGGAGCCGGTCGTTTTGCGCGGCGATATCCCGGAAGAGTTTCGCCCCCGAAACAGCCAAGGGAAGGCGGAAATCGACTCGGGACCGGGGATGGGCCCGGTACGGATCCGCCACGTGAGCTTCGATAGCGCCGGCAACATCTACCTGGTCAGCGGCGAGACGAGCAAAATCTACGTCTACGGCCCCGACGAGAGCTTCCTCTTCTCCTTCGGCGAAAAAGGGGGGACTCCCCGCAAGCTTAGCCAGCCGCGTGGCCTGGCCAGCGACGAGAACCGCCGGCTGATCTACGTCGCCGACTACATGCGTCACTCCATCCTCGTCTTCAACATGGCCGGGAGATATCTGTTCGAGTTCGGCGGCCGGGGGGCGGGGCCGGGATGGTTCAACTTCCCCTCCGACATCGCCATCAACCGCCAGGGGCAGGTGATCGTCTCCGACCTTTTCAACCAGAGGGTGCAGGTGCTGCAGATCGACTACGCTGAATCTTTCCCTCTTTTCCAGTCACCACGGGTCGCCGCCCCTGCCGCCGAGGAGGCAGAGACCGGGGAAGACCGTCCTGCCCCGGATGACCGCCCCGGCAATCCGGAGGTCGATGCCGACGGTGAGGGGGGAGGAGTGGATCCGGCGGAGAGCCCTGCCCCTGCGGAGTTGGCCCCCGCGGAGGCGGCCCCCCGGGAGATCGGTCCCACCGCGGTGGAAGCGCCGGCCGAAGCCGAAGCGCCGGCGGAGGAGGTGATAGTCACCGAGACGATCGGCAACGCGTTGCCGCCAGCGCATGCGGAAGAGGCTCTGCAGGAGCCTGTCCCAGCACCGGCGGCCCCCTTGACGGACCATGAGGAGGGAAGCCAGGCCTTGCGCAATTGGGCCCAAGCCTGGTCGGCGCAAGATGTGGCCGGTTACCTGGCCTCCTACAGCATCTACTTCCGGCCGGAGGGGGAGCTGAGCCGCCGCGCCTGGGAGGAACAGCGTCGGCAGCGTCTTCTGAAGCCCAAATGGATCAAAGTCGAACTGAAAGATATCCGCATCCTTCCCCGCGATGGCGGGGTGCAGGTGGAACTGCTGCAGGAATACCGCTCCAGTCATTTTCAGGAACGCACCCGCAAGCGGCTTGACCTGATCGAGGAGAACGGAGAATGGCGAATCGTCGCCGAGAAGACCATTCCTTAAAGGCGGGCACTGAGGTGGGTGGACAGGATGGACGGGCTAAATTTACCCCTGTTTTCTGGTTGTGGAGATTGAATTCATGCTGAAGTCGTCGAAGGTCGTCATTAACTTTCTGGTCCTGGTCTGGCTCAGCTTTACCGCCCCGGCAGTGGGCGGCTCCTATCTGGAGTCAGCCCACGGCAACGGCGGGTTTGGCGCCAACCGCCAGCCCATCGACGCCCGCTACGCCCAGTACGCCACCGGCAACTGCGCCCATTGCCACGAAGCCCACGCCAGCCTCGATGGGCTGGAGCCGGAGCCGCGCACCGGGGCGGCCCCCCACACCCTCTTTTATCCCACCTTCAACACGGCCCGCACGCAGAACCTCTACACGGAGACCGACAATTTCTGTTTCTACTGCCACGGCGACGCCGGGCAGCGGGTGATAAACCAGGACTACAGCGCCGCCTTCGGCGGCGCTGTCGCCGGCAGCGGGCCACAATCGATCCTCGCCGCCTTCAACCAGGAGTCGTACCATAACCTCTACGACATCTGGAACTTCGCCGGACTGAATACGGCCTACCCCTGGTTCACCGCCAAGAGCAATCCCTGCAGCGCCTGCCACAACCCGCATCTGGCCCGGCGCAACTGGGATCCGGCCCAACCGGGGTTCCCGCTCCTGAGCGCCGTCTCCCGGCCGATCGCCCCTGCGCGCCTCTGGGGGGAGGCTGAACGGATGTCGGCCTATCCGTACGAGGCCCCCTACGCCTTCAGTCTCAACCGGGAACCGGCCGGTGTCGGCCTCCCCGACGGGGACAACACCCCCGACTACGTCGGCTTCTGCACCGAATGCCACAACCCGGCCAACCTGATCTGGAGCACCCCTTTGAATCGCAACCTGCGCAAGGTGAACTGGGGGACGACCGGCGAGACCCCCGACAAGCATGGGGCCCGCCCGCGCCAGGGACATCCGTACAGTTACGGCACCCCTCCCCTGCTGGAGCCTTACCGGGAAGCGGCCGCGGTCAAGACCAACTTTGTCCTCTCCTGTCTCGACTGCCACGAGCCGCACGGCTCGACCAACATCATGCTGCTGCGGCGGCGGGTCAACGGCGGCGATCTGCCGGAGCCGGTCAGCGCCGCGGCGGCCAAGCCGCTCCTGCCGCTTTGTGTCCGCTGCCACGACCGGGGCCACCTCAATCAGCTTCACCACGAACCGGGCTACCTGGCACCAAGCGGCGAATGCACCCTCTGCCATCCGAACGGCGGCGACCAGCCGGAAGTCGTCGCCTGCCGGCAATGTCACTACCATGGGAAGAATCTGTAGAAAAAAGCTGGCAGATACCTGCCACTGAGCCGAGGTGGTTAATTGCGATGAAAAATGGACTGCATGCAGCCTGGCGCTTGTTCGCCTCCGTAAAGCTGGCCCTGATCTCCCTGTTTGTCCTGGCCGCCGCCTCCATTATCGGCACCGTGATCAAACAGGGGCAGTCGCCTGCCTATTACGTGGAGGAATATGGCCAGACCCTGGCCTGGCTGATCCAGCTGCTGGAGATCCCCAACCTCTACAGCTCCTGGTGGTTCGTCGCCCTGCTGGCGCTGTTCGCTCTCAATCTGGTGGTCTGCAGCTGCGAGCGGCTCCCCGTCGCCTGGCGCCTGGTGGTGCATGACAATCTGGCCACCGCCCCCGAAGTCCTCGAAAGAATGAATTTAAAGCACCGGTTCGATACTGCCCTGGCAACCGGGGCTGCCGCTGACCGGATGCAACAGCTTCTGGCCGGCGGTGGCTGGAACAAGCCGAAGCGGCTCGACCGGGAGGGCTCCACCCTCCTTTTCGCCCAGCGGGGGGCCTGGACTCGGCTCGGCGTGCATCTGGTCCATCTGAGCATCCTGGTCATTCTCGCCGGCGCCATGATCGGCACCTGGTTCGGCTTCAAAGGCTATGTCATTTTGCCTGAGGGGAGGTCGACCACCCAGGTCTACCTGCAAGGGAACAGGGAGGCGGTCCCCCTCGGTTTCGAGCTCTGGTACGACCGGTTCGAAAAGGCCAACTACCCCAACGGTCAAATTCGGGAGTACCGCTCCGACCTGACAGTCTTCAATCCCGAAGGCGGCACCCCTAAGCACAAATCGAGCGTCGTCAACGACCCGCTCCAGCACCGGGGACTCTCCTTTTATATTGCCGACAATTACCCCCTCGAGGAGTATTTCGTCGTGCTCCGCAACTCCAGAACCGGCAGGGAGCAAGCCTTCCGCATCCCGCCGGACCGGCAGGTCGCCTGGCAGGGGACCGATATCGTCTTCGGCATCGAAGAACTCCGGCGGGACCAGGAAGGGGCGGTCCAGCAGGCGAAGATCAGGTTCTCCGACACCACCTCCGATCCGTCAGTCTTCTGGATGCACAACAAAGATACGGTAACGATCCAGCGCCCGGCGGGGGAGTTCACACTCTCTCTCCGCCAGCTCCATTCAACACTCTTCCTCGTCACCAAAGACCCCGGCGTCTGGCTAATCTGGATCGGCTCCCTGCTGATGGTAGTCGGGCTCTGCGTCAGCTTCTGCCTCTCCCACCAGCGGCTCTGGGTTTCCATCTGTGCGACCGGGAAAAAGGGAGCGCGCATCCTGGTCAGCGGCACCAGCAACAAAAACCAGCCGGCCTTCGAAGGGCGATTCCAGGAGCTGGTGCACCATATCCAATCTGAAGAACATGGCACACCCAACCCTTACTTAGCGCCGGCGGCGATCGGTCGAACGGTTAAGAAGGCCATCTGAGTTATGATGCTGAACTATCTCTTTAATCGCGGATTGGTGGCCGTCCTGCTGATCCTGGCGGCAGGGATCATCGTCTATTCCAACACATTCAACGTCCCTTTCATCTTAGACGACTTACATAGCATCACTGAAAACAGCGGCATTCAAAACCTGAATCAGTTTTACGCCATTCCTACCCGAACCATCGCCTATCTAACGTTGGCCCTCAACTATCATTTCGGTGGCTTGGAGGTCACTGGCTATCACCTGGTCAACCTCCTCATCCACCTGATCACCGCCCTGCTGGTCTACGCCCTGCTGCGCCTGACTTTCCAGACACCATACTTTCGGAATGCGGATCCAACTCAAAACTCAAAACTCAAAACTCAAAACTTCATCCCTTTATTTGCCGCTCTGCTCTTTGTCACCCACCCGATCCAGACCCAGGCGGTAACGTATACCGTTCAGCGTCTGAGCTCCCTAGCCACCCTGTTTTATCTTCTTTCGCTGGTGCTCTATATTCAAGCGCGCCTGCGAATGGCGTCCCCGGTCGTGTTTTGGGAGGCCGGAGAAAGCGATAGGACTCGGGATCCGATACTTCAGAGGCTGATCCCCGGCTTTTTCCTTTGTGGATCGGTGATGGCGGCAGTCCTGGCCATGAAGACCAAAGAGATCGCTTTCACTCTTCCATTCGCCGCCGTCCTCTATGAACTGTTCTTTTTTCACGGAAGATGGATGCGGCGATTGCTCTCAATTGCTCCTCTTCTGCTGACCCTTCCGATCATCCCGCTCACCGTCCTCTTCACCGGGGAATCGTCTGGCGACTTGCTGTCAGACATCGACCAACAATCACGGGCGGAACCCGGCATATCGCGCATCGATTATCTCTTTACCCAATTCCGGGTAATCGCAACCTACTTGCGCCTGCTTGTTCTGCCGATCCATCAGAATCTGGATTACCAGTACCCGGTGTACACCAGCTTCGTCACACCAGCGGTTTTTCTATCCTTTTCTCTGCTGGTGGCGATCTGTGGATGGGCTGTATATCTCTATCTGGCAACCCCCCGTATCCCTCGAGCCTGGCGCCTTGTGGCCTTCGGAATCGGGTGGTTCTTCTTGACCCTTTCCGTTGAATCAAGCCTCATTCCCATCACTGATGTCATTTTCGAACACCGGCTATATTTGCCGAGCGTCGGCGCCTTCGCGGCGTTTGCTACCGCTTTTTTCCTGTTCGCGGACAGCATTAGGTCCCCGGCGGCGAGGGCGCTTGGGCCGTTAGCCGTAGCGGCTTTTTTGGTCGTCAGCCTGGCGGTGGCGACTTGGCAGCGCAACGGAGTCTGGGAGAACGAGCTTCGGCTGTGGCAGGACGTGGTGCGTAAATCGCCGGAAAAAGGGAGGCCCTGGAATAATTTTGGGAAAGCTCTCGAAGAGGCCGGTCGAACATCCGAGGCAGCAGAGGCGCTGAGGCGAGCCATCGAGGTCGACCCTCTTTATTCGACGGCCTACTACAACTTGGCCGATCTCTACCTGGTGAACAATTATCCAGAAGCGGCACTGCCCCTGCTGGAAACGGCCATCCAGATCAAACCCGATTTCCGCAAAGCGTATGTAAAGCTTGGTGCCGCGTTGATTCGCGGTAAAAAGTTTCGCGAAGCCGAGATTTTCCTTAACCATAATCTTGAGCGAATTGAAAAAGATGCCGAGGCGCGTTTCTACTTAGGCGCCGCTTACGTTTTTTTAGGCGACAAGGCAGCGGCCGCCCAAGAGCTAGCCGTGGTCTCCAGGTTAGATGAACGCCTGGCAGGCGATCTGGCAGGCCTACTTGCCATGAAAAAATTTAACCACAATGAATAATAAATTTTTCTGGAGGCCGCTGTTGATAATTAGGGATAAACAAAATTTCACTGGATATTTGCTTTTTTTCTGCATTTTAGCGACATTTATATTATCTGCAGGCCAGAGAGTGTCTGTTCTAACCAAGGTGATGGTTAACCAGAATGACTATGTAGTGGAAGACGCTTATGCAATGTCGACCCATGATAGTTACTTCTGGATAAAAATGACTAAGGATTATGATATTGCAAGTGCAGGCGGAGAGCCTGGCAAGACCAGGGGCTATCCAGATCTTAAGCAATACACTCAGCCAAACCTGCTGGTTTTACTCATCTCGAAAGTAAAGTTGATCACTGGATTGGATTATTATAAATCCGGATTGGTCTTAATCCCAATTCTCTCTTCATTATTCATCTTTCCTCTATATGTGTACTTTAATCGCTTAGGCTTCGGTGCCTCTGCTGTTCTGGGTTCCATGATCGGCACTTTCAGCACAACCTACTATGAACGGACCAGGATTGGATATGTTGATACTGACTTGCTAAATACCTTTTTCCTGATCACAATTGCCTGTTTCATTTTGTATATGGGGAAAGAAAATAATTTCAGAAACTCTCTCCTGGCCATAGGCAGTGGCCTGGCCATGTTTTTGATGAATTGGTGGTACCAGCAGCCGGGCTTGATGGTTCCGTTCTTGTTCGTAATGTGCATCTATCTGCTATGGCAAAAGGTAGAGATCCGACACATTATGTTTTTAATAATATTGTCTTTGGTTTTTTCCGGACCAGAGTATATACGGATGATGGGAACATCCCTTCAGGAGTTCTACCGGGCCTATTTCGACCCGAATCTTAATCAAGGGATCAACTGGCCGGATATTATGAGTGGGATTTCGGAAGCTCGCCGACTTGGGCCGATTGAAACATTGAGGAAAATTTATTATCTGCCCATCAGCGTGGCTGGCCTGCTTGGCATACTTTATCTTTACCAATGTCGCACTCGGGAAATGATGCCGATTACCCCCGTTGTCCTGGTGGGACTTTGGTCCCTCGTCGGGCCCAACAGGTTTGCCATGTACCTGGCCCCCTTCATAGGGATCGGGGTAGGCGTTCTCGTGGAGGTCGCATGGAGACAGCTCAGCAGAATCAAAAAATTGCCGCAGCCGACTATTTCCTTTTGCCAGATAACATCTATGGCGATCATTTTTTTTGCAACCTTTGACATGGCAACCGTTAACAAACTGCCGGCTACGTCAATCCCGGTAGCAACCGTTAAATCTATTCTCGAAATCAAAGAACTGGTGCCAGAGAGATCGACCATGTTGACCTGGTGGGACTATGGCTACCCGCTTATGGATATCGGCCATTTTTCCACCTATCATGACGGGTCACTGCATGGTGGTGCCAGAACGACGCTGGTGGCCAAGGTCATGATGTCGCCCCATCAAAGAGAGATGACCGCTCTTGTCTCGTTTTTGGAAGAAAATGACTTCAGCACCATCCATCGACTCATCCGCGATCGCCACTTGAGCGGAGATCAATTGGTAAGCGCGGCATTTTCCTACCCAGGCCCTTTAAATGGGGAGAATTTGTATGTCTTGTACACTTACGACATGATCGCGAAGTTCTACGAACTCAGCAAATTCGGCACCTGGGAGTTCACCAACCGCAAGAGCAGTCCTTTCGGCTACGAGGAGTTGATGTGCTTTGGGGAAAGAGGTCTTTTCCTAGAATGCGACGATGGGGAAATTGATCTAAGAAAGGGAATTTTTTATTATGCTGGCCTTAAATACTATTTAAATTCGGTCAATTACGTTGATAATGGACATTTGGTCTATCATTTGCAATATGATTCGCAAGAAGATGGTCACATACAGATAATCATGAAAAATAGGGAAGTGATCATGGTACAATTCATAAATGACAAACTTTATAAAAGCAATTTTAATCAACAATACTTATTAGGTAATTTCGACAGGTCAAATTTCGAGGAAATCTATAATAATTTTCCAGTCGCCAGGGCATTCAAGATTAAAGACAAAAAAAAGCCTGCCAAAACTTCATCAACCAACGACCGGCCTACCTGATAAATACTCAAGCACAAGTTGACCTCCTCTGGGGGTGCGATAGGCTGAGAGGCAGGTCGCACCGAGGATGGGGCCCTCTTCTTGTGATCATCGCCCAATCCCCCAGCAGTCCCATCCCTGAAGCGGGCGGCCAAAAGCCACCAATACGTTTGCAGATGGGATTCTGATTCTCCTTGCAGGAGGCGCGATGATAGTGACGTCGGTGGGAAAGCTTCTCGGTTTGGCGCTGGTTGCCATTCTCCTTCTACCGATGGTTGCCGCGGCAGAGATCAAGGGTAACTGCATCGACTGCCACACCGACAGTGCCGTCGACGACCCGGAAGGGTTTCTTTGGGGGATCGACTGTGTCACCTGCCATGCCCTCGGAACCGACGACCGGATTGTGGTCCTTCCCGGCGGCATTCCGATGCCGCAGGTCTATCACACCGACAACCGCGGCGACCTGGCCGGCGGCAACTTCGCCTATATTTCCGGGGCGAAACTTACCGTCGGCCCTGCCGGGAGCCGAAAAGGGCACGATGTCGTCGATCTCTTCCCCGCCGGCGACGATACCCTCCTTTACCCGCCGGGATTCAACCACGAGGACATTCCCATCTATTTTCGGGGGAGGATGACCTGCGCCGGAACAGGCGGCTGTCATGGAATTCGTAACCAGTTGATGCCGAGCCCGACCGGGGAGCTGATCCCGCGGGTCGGGATGATGGCGGTCCGGGGCGCCCACCATGCCAACCAGGATGGACGGCTGCTGGTCGCCGACACCGTCGCCAACAGCTATCGCTTCCTGATGGGGGTAAGGGGACTGGAAAACCCCTATCCCCAGGAGCGCTGGCAAAACGCCTCTCCCCTGATGCACAACGAGTACTACGGAGCCCCCTACCGACCGGGCGACGAGCTCCACTGCTCCAACTGCCACTATGGATCGAACAAGGCGACCCCCTATTCCTATATCGTCACCCCCCGCAACAGCATGAGCGGTTTCTGCATCAGCTGCCACAGCAACTTCCATGCGAGACCCCACCCTGGCCTTCTGGCCTTTTTCCGGCACCCCTCCGATTTCGTCATCCCGGCCAAGGGAGAGTATGCCGAATATCTCACCTACGAGCTGACCGCCCCGGTGGCCCGGCGCTGGGTCCCGGAGACCACCAGCGATCTCGTGCGCCCGGGGGAGGATCTGGTTATGTGTCTCTCCTGCCACATGGCGCACGCCAGCCCCTACGACGGGATGTTGCGGTTCGATTACACCCGCATGTTTGCCGGAAGTATCGGGGGTGAGCGCACCGGATGCTTCGCCTGTCACACCAGCAAAGGGCGGCGGAAGTAACAGCGCTCTGCACACCGAACCTCCTGCCCTTACTGTCATTCAATAATCCCTTTTTGCCATGGCAACTTGAAATAAGCGTAAATTTAATTATAATTTTTTAAATTTGTTTCGCCCTGCGATTTCCCGGGACGACTATTTGCTGCAACCACCTCTACATGCACGGCTCAGAGGAGATCCCTTGCGGACCCCGGGCGGGATCTGCCGGATATGTGCCAGCACTGCCCGATGCGCCGCTGCGATAGGCATACAACCTGATGTTGCCGGAAAACGCTGACATGGGGCAGCGGACAGCCGTCTGACTTGGATAGCCGGAGCTCCCACTCGGATCAACTTACCTGCGGTAGCGATATTGATGTGGCTTAACTCCTTCAATTATTTCAGGGCGCTCGCCATTTTGTCGATTGTTGCCAATCACAGTCTGCCGATTTCCGGTTGGCAGATCGACACCGCCGGAGAGAGATTTTTCGCGAACCTGGTGATCGGAGGGTCGACCCTTTTTGTCTTCATCTCTGGCTTTCTCTTCCATCATGTCCACTATCCCCGATTCAGCTATCTCCCTTTTCTGCAGAGAAAGTTCCGCAACATCTTCATCCCATACCTGTTCCTGTCGATCCCGCCTATCATCTATTTCGTCTTCTTCAAGACGTGGGCCCCGCATCAGGAACTTTTTTTTACCGGCCAGCCGGATCTGTATCACGCATACCTGAGACCAATTCTGATGTATCTCGCCACCGGGAGCGTCATCGCCTCCTTCTGGTACATTCCTTTCATCATGACTGTCTTCGTTTTCTCGCCGCTACTTGTCGCCTTTATTAAGTGGCGGCCGGCGGCGCGTATCACGACGGTGGTTCTGCTGCTGATCCATGCCCTTTTTGTCCAGTGCCCGGTTGGCAACCTTCTGGTCCCCCAGTGGGTAGCCTACCATCTGCCGACGTTCCTTCTAGGGATCGTGGTGTCGATCCACCGGGACTTTTTTTACCGTTTGTTGCACGCCCGGGAGGGATACCTTCTTCTTCTGACCCTGCTGTTCGCCTGGCTGCAGGCCCGATACTATCCTGGCTACGGCAGTCTGCACAAGGCGTTTTTCCAGCCGGCGCTGCCTGATGTACAGATGCTGCAGAAAATCTGTCTTTCCTTTTTCCTCATCATTTACCTGCACCGCTATGAGTCATCGAGTTTCACCCCCCTCGCCGTCATGGCGGAAACCAGCTTTGCCATCTATTTCCTCCATTCTTTCGTCCTGTACGGAATGGAGCGGCTGTTTGGGTTGTTGCCAGTTTCCAGTGAATGGATGCAGGGACCCGTCCTCTGGCTCGTCCTGACTGTACTGGTGACGTTGGCCTGCATGGGGCTGGCCCGTGTCTGCCGCTCGGTACTTCGCTCCCACAGCCGACTGCTCATCGGCTATTGACAAGGACTCGGCATGTGCCCAAACGGGTTTATATCCGCTTCCCTCCTCATCCTTTTCCTTTCCCTCAACTGCTCCCGGAATTGAAAGAATGTGGATGACTTTTTACATCACCGGTTTGCATTGTATCTTTCTAACTATAAAATGTTTGTATTAATTAAACTTTGCTGGCCGCCTTTTCCCACCCGTCCAAATAGATAGCGGACACCCTGGTCGCCATGAGCATTCTACGTTCCTGAGAAGTTAGGAGAACGCCATTAAGACGCTGGTTCTCATCCCGGCTTTCAATGAAAGCCCCCGAATAGGTGTGGTGGTGCGGCGGGTGCGGGAACTCTACCCCGAACATACCGTTGTGGTAATCGACGACGGCTCCCGCGACGAGACCGCCCATGTGGCACAAACCGCCGGAGCCAAGGTCATTTCTCACTCATTTAACATGGGCTACGGAGTCGCTATTCAAACTGGCTATAAGTACGCCTTGCGCCACGGCTACGATGCTCTGGTGCAGTTGGACGGGGATGGCCAGCACGACCCGGTGTTCATCCAGAAACTGCTGGAGCCGATCGGTGCTGGTGAAGCCGATTTTGTCGTAGGGTCACGATTTCTGGGGCTGGAAAACTATACGCCGTCCTTGGTCAGGCGAGCAGGAATGGTCTTCTTTCGCCGCATCGTTTCTCTCCTCATCGGCCAGCGCATCACCGACTCGACATCCGGATTTCAGGCCTTCAATCGCCAGGTGATCAGGTATTTCACAACCGAAGTCTTTCCCTGTGATTACCCCGATGCGGATATGCTCCTCGCCCTTCATCGGGCCGGTTACCAGATCAGGGAGGTGCCGGCCCGGATGTACGCCAGCGCGACCGGAAAATCGATGCACAGAGGGTGGAAGCCCTTCTATTACCTATTCAAAATGCTTCTTTCCATTTCCGTAACCTTGTTGAGAGAGAAACAGATCTAACCAGGTGATGTGATGCCTTTCCAGCAGCAGATTTTCGCCTTGTTCATATCAGTTCTGGTTTTCGTAGTGGTGGTGGACCTGGTAAGAAGACGCCGGTTGCGAGAGGAGTATTCAGTTCTGTGGCTGGCAACCAGCGTTATCATGTTCGTTCTGGTCATCCGCTATGAATGGTTGGTCAGGTTGACTAACTGGATTGGCGCCGGTCTCCCTACAACCACCCTCTTCCTCTTTTCTATAATTTTCCTTCTTATGTTGTGTGTGCAATTTTGCATTAAGCTTTCAAAGTTAAGTGATCAAATAAAAAATCTGGCGCAAGAAAATGCCCTGATGAGATCAGAGATTAACCACACGACCAACAAAGGCGTCAACCTCTCCACGGACCAGGGATGAAAAAGTTGCTCCTGATCGCTTATGGCAGGCTGAATCTTGGAATCATGCTGTGCCGGTGGAAAAAAACCTGGATCTCGGTTTCTGTACTGCTCGCTCTCGGCCTGGCCGGGTGCAATGACGGCACGCCTGACCGGGAGAACAACCGAAGCGCTACCCAGGTGCAAGAAGCAAATTTGGCCGGACCGGTCCCCTCTGAAGCTTCAAAAGGTGAGAAGGATCTGGCCGGGGCCACCACATTACCGGACAACTTGGTTACCGATGAACCGAAAACCCTGATTTCCACGGAACCGGAAGCAGGCAAAAAGGCTGGCGCCGAACCTGAGACGGCAGATGGGGTCAAAATCGAAGCCGAAGCGGCCGTCCGGGAATATACATTGAACTACAGTGCCGAAAAGAACGGCGCCTTATCAGGTGCTCGACTGCAGAAAGTAAGAGAGAAGAAAGACGGCACCCCGGTAAAGGCCATTGCTCAGGAAGGGTACGATTTCGTTAGCTGGAGCGACGGTATTCTGGATAATCCACGCACCGACTTGGCCGTGACGGCAGACCTCTCGGCAACGGCTCGCTTCGCCGTGCGCCAGTACACCTTGCACTACAGCGCCGGCGAAAACGGCGCCATCTCCGGGACGATCCTACAGACAATCGACCACGGCAGCAGCGGCGCGGCGGTCTCCGCGACCCCCCGGCGGGGATACCACTTCGTCCGCTGGAGCGACGGCGTGACCACCGCCGAGCGCACCGACACCAATCTCGCAGGCGACCTGGAGGTCTATGCCGAGTTCGCGGTCAACACCTACACCCTGGGCGGTACCGTCTCCGGCCTGGCCGTGGGTACAGCGGTGGTGCTGCAGAACGGTGGCGGCGATCCCCTCCAGGTCGCCGCCGACGGAGAGTTCGTGTTCCCCGACCGGCTCCTCGAAGGGAGCCGCTACGCCGTGGCCGTGCTGACTCAGCCGACCTCTCCCAACCAGACCTGCACCATTCGCGGGGGGGCAGGCACCATTGACGGGGGGGACGCCTTCGGCATCGCGGTGGAGTGCACCCGCAACCGGTACCGCATCGGCGGCACCGTCTTCGGCCTGCCGAAGGAGACGGACGTGGCGCTGCGCATCAACGGGAAGAGCGACCTGGTCGTCGGCGCCGACGGCGAGTTCACCTTCCCTTCCCCCCTCGAGGACGGAAGCCGCTACGAGGTCACCGTCTCGCGCCACCCCGGGCGCCCAAACTGGGCCTGCACGGTGGAGAACGGCGCCGGCATCCTGGCCGGCAGCGACGTGATCACCGTCGATATCGGCTGTTTCCCCGAAGTGAATCTGCAGGCCGTCCCCGGCCGGAGAAAAGTTGAGCTGACCTGGAACAGCGATGACTTTACGGGGGGGACGTTCAACCTCTGCTGGGCCCGGGAAGACTTCTCGGGACTGGGCTTTGGAAACTGCGCCGATGCCCGCAAGGGGGCCCTGGAGAGCCGGGTCAAGATCCCGGTCGCCCTCTCCCCCCTGATCAACGACACCGCCTACTGGTTCCAGCTCGAGGTCGAGACCCCAGGCGGTCGACGAACCCTTTCCAAAATGGTCAAGGCGGTCCCCTTCGGCGGGCTGAACGATACCGGCATCGACTGGTGCGCCGACGACTCGGCCAACCGCGACCAGGGGGGGACGCGGGTGGAAAAGAGCGGCAGCTGCGAGACTCTCGCCTCGACTCATCCCGGGCAGGACGCCCGCTTCGGCCGCGACGGACAAGCCCGGGCACGGGCCCTGACCAAGACCGGAGGAGGGTCGACCGGCTTCGATTTCACCAAGATCTGCCTGAGCGGCGAAGCGGCGGGACAGGGGAAGTGCCCCCCCAATCCGGCTCTCGGCAACGAACCGAACAACTGGGGATGCACCCGCGACAACGTGACGGGGCTCCTCTGGGAGATCAAGACGACGGGCGGGTTGCGTAGCCAGGAAAACACCTACAGCTGGCACAACCCGGAGAAAGAGCGCAACGGGGGGGACGCCGGGGTCCAGAACGGGGGGAGCTGCGAAGGGAGCGGCTGTGACACCCGCGCCTACGTGCAGGCGGTCAATGCCAGCGGTTTCTGCGGCGCCAGCGACTGGCGGCTGCCGACCCGCAAGGAGCTCCTCTCCATCGTTGACAACAGCCGGGTGAGCCCGGCCATCGACACCGGCTTTTTCCCCAACACCCCGGCGGCAAACTTCTGGTCGTCGACCCCCTATGTCGACCAGGAGAACTCAGCCTGGACCGTCTTTTTCCAGTATGGGGAGGTCTACCCAGCCGGGAAGGGACAGGGGCACCACCTTCGCCTGGTCCGGGGACGGACGGCGACCTTCGGCCTGGAAAACCGCTGAAACTGAAAAAGGAAGGTGAGGAAGTGAAAACCCGAAACCTGCGACGGATCGCCCCGCTCCTCTTCGCCATCCTTCTGGCCGTCGATGAGGCGGCGGCGCAAAGCTGCAAGGCGACGATCCCGGCCGCGACGCCGGAAGTCCAGTTCATTCTCCACGACAACGGGACGGTCACCCACAAGACGACCGGCCTGATGTGGATGCGCTGCAGCCTGGGGCAGAGCTGGAACGGCAAGACCTGTACCGGCACCGCCGGCAGCCACTCCTGGCAAAACGCTCTGAAAGCGGTCCACCTCTACGATTTCGCCGGCTACCGCGACTGGCGACTGCCGAACAAGAACGAACTCGATTCGATTCTGGAAGAGAGCTGCGCCTCCCCTGCCATCAACACCACCGTCTTCCCCGCCACCCCCTTGTCCTACTTCTGGTCCTCCTCCCCCTACGCCGGCCTGGCCCACGGCGCCTGGAGCATCGACTTCGGCTACGGTTCGGCCCATGCCACGGTCAAGAGCGGCAAGGTACATGTGCGGCTGGTGCGAGGGGGGGGGTAGTCGCTCCTTCCTCGAACCGAAAGACAGGCCTGAAACCGGTTTTTGCTAGCAGATCGCTGAAAAACCGCTTTTCTCAGGCTGATCAAAAATGCCCAGATGCAAGGCGGACGAATCCTGAGGAATAAGGCGTACCGTAAGGTACGTCGTTGACGAGGGATGAGGACAACGCCGCAGATGGGCGTTTTTCATCGGCCTGCTAGAGGCGGAACGCGAGGGATGCCTGGACGTTCCACGTATCGGTTTCAGCCAGGGAGTAGTTCCCCCGGGCCTGCAGCGCCAGGCTCCGGCTGATATCCCAACTGCCGTCGAGGCCGAAGTTGTTGCTCGTGCCGTCCCCCCGGGCGTGGCTGTAGCGGAAAGTTGCCCGGGTCTTGTAGGTGCGCAGCAGGGCAAGGTTCAGGTTGAAGGCGAGGGTATCGGGGATGTCGGTGCCGCTCCAGCGCCGGCTGCCGGTCAGGCGCATCGACAGCAGGTCGGAGGGGCGGTAGGCGAGGCTCAGGACAGAGTCAGCGCTGGAACTGGTATTGGTCGAAGACTCGCTCTGGAAGTAGTTGGTCGTCAGGTCGGCGGTAAGCTTCGGGTTGATGCGGGCGTTGAGATTGAGACGGCTGCTGAAAGTGTCGACGACGAGGGGGGCGGCCTCGTCCTGCTCCCGGGTGTTGGTGGTGTAGGTGGCGTTGAAGGCGGCGGAGAGGTCGGGATAGATCAGGGCGGTCGAGTTGAGGCTGTAGCTGTCGGTAGTGGTCGTCTTCTGCGAGCCGGCGTAGCGGTCGCTGCGGGTTGCGCCGAGAGTAACATTCAAGGTCGGCAAGGGGAAGGTGGCGACAATCAGGGAGTAGGAGCGCAGGAGGGCATCCAGTTCTCCCGTCGTCTCCTGCCGGCTTTCGCTGTAGCCGATGGAAGGGGCGACATAGGGGGAAGGGGCCCAGCGCAGGGTGCCGGTCACCGTCTGGCGGGTGGTGTCGCTTTCGCTTTCGCCCGCCTCGGCCTCAGTCTTCTCCAGGGTCAGGTTGGAGGCGGCGGTCACGGTCTCGGTAAGGCGGACCCGCAGGGAAGCGGTCGAAAGATGGGAAGTCTGACGGCTGCCGACCCCCTCAGTCAGGAGGCTGATCGCTTCGATCTCGGTGACCGCCACGGTGACTCCGGCCAGGTTGGTCACCACCACCTGGAATTCCCGCTCCTGCCGAGCGATTGCCAGCTCGAGGCGGTTGCGCGCACGGTTGAAGACGACGGGGATATTCTCGGCGCGCAGCTCCCAGAGATCATTGAGCGGATCGCGGGTGTAGATATCCCACCGCAGGACATCGATCTGACCGGGGGTCAGGGGAGAAAACGGGTCCAGGTAGATGTAGAGCAAGTCGACCTGCTGGCGGGAGTCGAAGCGGACTCCGAAATGCCCCCGCTCCAGAGGGAGAAGGGAGAGGACCGCCCCTGCCGCTCCCTCGCGGTCATCGTCCTGGAGAAACGGTGTGGGGGCCAGTTCGACCAGCTCGAGATCGGGGGAGACCACCGGATCGACGACTCGCGACAGGATCACCCCGTCTTCCAATTCCCGGGCAAAGGTCTCGCCTTCCGGAATCAAGGCGGAGAACTCCGAGTCGGAGAACTGGGACTGGTGAGATACCTGGACGTTGATCCGGTTCTGCCAGAAGCTGCCGCCACTTTCTACCCGGACGAGGTGGGAGTCCTGCGCGCTTCGGCTATCTAAGCTCATCTCTTCGCTTTCATAGTGGCTGAAAGCGTAGAAAAACCGGGCCAACAGCAGGTCCCAGTCGAAACCGAGGCCGTATTGTGAGCTGTGGTTGTCGATGGCGCCTTCGGCATCCTGGTTTTTAGTTTTGTCGGCGCTCTCGCCGTAGTTGAGCGACAGGTTGGGCCAGAACGCGCGCTGCCAGCTGTTTCCCAGGGTCGCTTGCCAGGAATATGCGTTCTGATCTTCTCCCCGGGAGCGCCGGCTTTCGCTGAAGGTGCCGGAGAGGCCGGCCCGGAAGATGTCGTTGACCAGGTTCAGGTTGGCAGAGGGGACGATCTCCTCCACCGTCGACATGCCGTTCCCCGTATCCTGCTGGTTGCGGGTATAGCCTAGATTGAACCCCCCGGTGATGGCATGGGTCGGCTG
>JACZKF010000467.1 GCA_014860175.1 Desulfuromonadales bacterium
ACAGCCCCCTGGCTGGCCTTTCTTCTCCTTTTCCTCCTTGGGCCTCGCGGGGCTTGGCCTCGGTGACGGTGATGATGCGATTGATCAGTCGGGCTCCGTCGAGAGAGGTGAGTGCCTCCTTCGCTTCGGCGTCACTGGACATCTTTACGTAGCCACATCCTTTGAACTCGCCGGTTTTGGCATCTGTAACCAGATGAATATAGGATACCTTGCCGATCACCGAGAAGAGTTTGCGCACATCCTCTTCGGTCGCCTGCAGGGAGATGTTGCGGACATACAAGTCCTTGCTCATCGGGTGCTCCTTCCGGGTGATTGCTGCTCAGGGTGGCGATGCACCGCCAAAGGTCCCCACGCCTGGTCGATCGGCATCACTTCCAGGGTGTTGACATTGACATGGGGGGGAAGGGTGGCGAGGAAATAGATGAGGTCGGCGATGTCCTCCGGCCGCAGCGGTTCGGCGCCAGCGTAGACTTTGGCGGCGAGTTCCTGGTCCCCCTTGAAGCGGACCTGGGAAAACTCGCTCTCGGCCATCCCCGGTTCCAGGCAGGTGACCCGCACCCGGGTGCCGAGAAGATCGGCTCGCAGGTTGCGGGAAAACTGCTGGACAAAGGCCTTGGTGCCGCCGTAGACGTTTCCACCCGGGTAGGGCCAGCTGCCAGCGGTGGAGCCGATATTGATGATATGCCCGCGATTGCGCTCGACCATCCCCGGCAGCACGGCCCGGGTGCAGTAGAGGACCCCCTTGATGTTGGTGTCGACCATCGTTTCCCAGTCGTCGAGGTCGACCTTCCAGGCCGGCCCCAGGCCGAGGGCGAGCCCCGCGTTGTTGAGCAGAAGATCGATGGGCGGCAACTGCTGCAGCGCCTCTTGCACCGCCTGGCGCTGACCCACGTCAAACGTCAGGGCCGCCGTCACCGCCCCCCCCAGTTCTGCCTGCAGCTGCTCCAGGCGCTCGCCGCGGCGGCCGGTCAGGATCAGCTGCCACCCCTCGCCGGCAAAACGCCGGGCGCAGGCGGCGCCAAACCCCGAGGTGGCACCGGTGATCAGGATCGTAGAGGCCATGGCCACTCCTTTCGCCAATCTAAAAAATGGAATAATGTTATAAGGCTACCACATCCTGGCAGCATAAAGAAGCGTGTCCCGGCGGAGCTCGGACAAACAGCGCCGTCGTTGATCCATGCGGGGGTTTTTTTCTCAACCGAAGGGAGTGCGGAAACCAACCGGGCTCGGATGATTCACGGGAGCTCGGCTTCAAACCCAGGGAGGATCGCCTGGAAGAAGGCATTGCGGACCAGCCCGGCGATAATCTGGAGGGTGCTCATGTCGGGGTCATCCAGGGGGCCGGAGATCTCGACCTGGGTGGCGACTTCGTCGCGCGGAGTGTTCTCCAGCAGCCCGGAAATGGCGCCGATCACCCCCTCGTACAACTTTTGAAACAGCCCCTTGTCCTCATCCTGGCGCCGGTCGTAGACCTCCATGTCGCGAAACAGCGGCCGCATGTACCCCTCGATGTGGCCGCCGCGCACTTTTAACTCGGCAAAGAAGCTGAAGAAGCCGGCGACAACGTCGAAATTTCCGTAGGCCCGCAGCAGGTCGTTCATCGCCGGCAAGCGGGTGTCGACCACCCCGATCTGCAGATCGAAATCCGGCCCCTCTTGCTCTGAGCGGAAGGTTGCGCTCGCTTTGACCTCGCCGCTTCCCATGAACAGCGCCTGCAAGTCGACCTGAGCCGGCCCATCGAGAAAATGGTTGGAGTAGTTGCTGACCCTCAGATCACTTTGGTAAAGGAAAATCCGATACTCGGGATCCGCCCCCTTGTTCACCAGACCCAGTTCACCGGTGCCCCGCAGCTCATCGATCTGCAACAAGAGACGGGACGGATCGGGCCCTTCGGTCACCTTTTCCACCGCCTCCGCGCTGCCGTTTTCCTTCTCCTCACGATCGTTCTCCGCCCCATCCTCCGGTGCCAGGATGTAGTCGAGCTTGACCTCTTCAAGGGTCAGCGACTCGAAATGGAGCCTGCGGACACCACCTTCCCCCAGTTCCAGTTCGCCGGCGCCGTCGCCGACCCCCTGGGTGACGATCAGGTTGATCCGGCCGAGAACGGGACCAAAGTATTCCAGCGGGATCTGCCGCAGCTCGAAGCGCCCCGCCAGTTCCGGTGCCGGCTCGGCGAGAAAGGCAGCCCGGCCGGTCAGGGAACCGTGGCCATCGGTGAAGATCTGCGCCTCCAGCGAAAAGGGGGAAGGATAGTCCCCGTCGGTGCTGGCGGTGAGAATATCCTCGGCCAGAAACTGGATCTGGCGCGCCTGCAGGGGACGGTCGGGGTCCCGATCGATGTAGGTCAGCTCGCCATCGCGGACCCGAATCAGGTTGAAGTCGAGAGGGTAGGCCGCCTCCAGAGCCTCGCGCCAACCCCGGTCCTCGACCCGCACCTCATCCTCCATCTCCTGGCGCAGTTGGGGGAGATTCAGGTAGACCACCGGCTGATCGAAGAGGAAATCGGCGACCAGTCTTCCCCGCAGCAGCTGGCGCCATTCGACACTGGCGCGCAGCCGTCCGATGCGGGCTACCGGCGGATCCGGATGGGCATCCTGGGTGATGACCAACCCCTTCAGAGAAATGGCAAACCCGATCAGGTGGAGGTCGATGTCCGGGAGGCGGACCGAGTAACCATCGAGCCGTTGATTCATCTGCCCCTCGATGGTGGCCCGGACGCGCTCTTCGAAAAAGGGGGCGGCCAGCAAGGCCAGAACCAGCAACACGGCCAGAATCCCGACCACCCAGAGCAGCCATTTGGGGACCGGCAACCCTCGGCGCCCCCTTCCCGGCGGTGATTGTCTCTGCATATGCACTCCTGCTGCCAGGTGGTTGAAC